>JAEYTU010000273.1 GCA_023433825.1 Planctomycetota bacterium | reverse complement strand
GCCCTCGTGTCGTCAAGAAGACGCCCGAGGTCAGAACGGATCTCTTCCACGAAACGGTACGACCTATGCGTTCCATCCTGACCCCGATGCTTCTCGGCATCACCGCAAGTGCGCTCGTTGCACAAGTCCCCGAACCGGCCCCGCGACGCGAAGGCGAGATGCCTGCGCGCGCCGACCGCGCCGCAATGGATCGTCTGCGCCTCAAGTCGAGCGAGCTGATCGGACTCGACATCGTCAATCCGAAGAACGAGTCCCTCGGCGAGATCGAAGAGATCGTGCTCGACGCCCGTCAACATCGCATCGCCTACGCCGTCGTCGGTTTCGGCGGCTTCCTCGGAATGGGCGAGAAGTACTTCGCGATGCCGTGGAACGTCTTGCGCATCGAGCGCGACGCCGAAGGCAAGGAGCACCGCGCGATCCTCGCGATCGACAAGGAAACCCTGAAGGCCGCGCCTGGGTTCGACAGCGACAAGTGGCCTGACATGGCCGATCCGCGCTGGGCGACCGGCGTCGACGACTACTACCGCGCGCATGGCAACACCGATCGCGCCGATCGCGCCGGTGAACCGCGTCCGGAACCGCAGCCGCGCCCGCGCACGGCCGACGGCACCGACGAGATGCCGAAGGGTGAGGCTCGCGCCGCCGCGCCGATCTCCGACAAGACTCTCGCGCATCGCCGCCTCAGCAAGCTGATCGGCACCGACGTCGTCGGCAGCGACGGCAAGGAGATCGCAGACGTCGAGGATCTGATCATCGACTCGCGGAAGGCCACGGTCGAAGCGGCCGTCCTGAGCTTCGGTGGCGTTCTCGGCATCGGCGAGAAGATCGCGGTGGTCCCGCTCGACGCGATGTCGTTCGACGCGATCGAGGAGCACTTCACGGTCCGCACGACGCGGGCCAACCTCGAAGCGATGGCGCTGCCCGGCAACAAGTTGCCGGCGATGCACGACGACACGTGGCTCGCGGACTCGCGCAAGCGTCTCGGCGTCTCGAAGGACACCGGCGTGGCCGATGCTTCGGCACCGAAGGGCGATCGGACGACGCGCGAACAGAACGTGTTCGACGACACCTATGACTCCGGCAAGGCCGAGAAGGTCGCCGGCACGATCACGACGATCGGTTCGGTCCGCATCGCGTCGGGCGAGGATCGCCTCCGCCTCCGCGTCCGCACCGACGCCGGTCACCAGGTGACCGTCTATGCCGCGCCGCAGACGCACGCGGAACAGCGTTCGCTCGGCCTCCGCGCCGGCAAGCGCGTCGAGATCGAAGGGTGCCCGGTCGCCCACGGCTCGCAGACCGTTCTGCTGGCCGGTGAGATCACGTCCGACGGCAAGACCGTCGAACTGCGCGACAGCGACGGAAAGCCGACCTGGATCAAGTGATCCGGCTGGCGTCCGTGATCGAGTGAGACGGAAGTCACTCTCGCCTCACTCGTCGTTCAGGCGCCTGGGTTAGGAGTGCTGCACTGCACAACCCAGGCGCCCGCCGAACCGCGGGCATCGATCCCGACGCCATGCCACGAAGCACGAACCTTCTCGACCGACCGCACACCCCTTTCTTCGTCGCGGTCGAATCGAGCAGCCCGAGCCATGCGGGCACGTCGTGCGACGGAGCGCCGCAAGCGACGCCGACGACCCCTGAGTTCCCGTTCCTCGCCTACGGGATCTGGCTGATCGCGGGCAGCCTGTTGACGCTGATCGCGATGGCGTGGCGTGCGAAGCGGACGGCCGCGCTGACGGCCGCCGACCGCGTGCAGGACCAGGGTCCGAGCACGCCGGACACCGAGGCCCTGCGCCGCCAGTTGATCGCCGCCGAGCGACGGATCGAACGATTCGTCACGACGCAGGAGCGCTTCGTCGCCAGCATCGCGGAGGAGTTGAAGACTCCGCTCAGCGTGGCGAGCACGCATGCGGAGGCGCTGCGAACGGCCGCCGACGCGCCGGCCAGCGCCCGCTCGCACGCCGCGATCGTCTGCAGCGAGCTTCGCCACGTGACGACGCTGCTCGAGAGCTTCCTTCTGCTGACGCGTCCCTCGACCGCGGACGATCGGAGTCACCACTTGCCGGTGCACTTCCAGGATCTCGTCGTCGAAGCCGTGCGTCGTGCCCAGACGCTCGCGGAGCTGCGCTCGGTCAGCGTCGTGCCGATGCTCCCGGATCCCGAGCAAGCCAGTTCGGTCGAAGTGCTCGGCGACGCGGTGTTGTTGCAGGCGATGGTCGAGAACCTCGTCCGGAACGCCGTGTTGTCGTCGCCCGCGGGAACGCGCGTCGACCTGCAGGTGCAACTCACGGGCGACGCGATCGTCCTCTCCGTTCGCGACCTCGGCGCGCGGATCGACGAGGCGCAGATCGAGACCGTCTTCGGCGGGCTGTACCAGACGGCCGAGCCGCCGCGGTCGTTCTCCGGCACCGGCATCGGCCTGGCGATCGCGAAGCGCGTCGCCGAGCAGCATCGCGGGAAGATGCGCCTGCGGAACGTCCCCGACGGCGGGTGCGAGTTCGAAGTCACACTGCCGCGGTGGTTGCCGGACGATCATTCCTGAGAGGGAGATCCGGGGTGCGCCGCGACCCCGACCGTGTAGGACGTCGCCGTCGTGACCATCGCGCGGCCGCCCGCGACCTCCAGGAGTCCGACGATCTTCGCCGCGTGCTCGCCGTCGGTCTCGACACTGACCAGCACGGTCCCGGCGTCGACCTCTTCCTCGACTTGTGTCTGCACTTCGTTCCGCGTGACCCGCCCGACCGTCTGCCCGAGCACGGCACCGCCGAGGCCGCCGAGCAGCACGCCGACGGCGATCGCGGGCAGCCAACCGAACACGTCGCCGAGAGCAAACCCCGCCAAGGCGCCGGCCACGACGCCGAGCGAGACGCCGAGGATCGTCCCGCGCCCGGAGTCGGAGGTCTCCCGTTCGATGAAGTCGTGCCGATCCGCCGTCGCGGCGCTGACGACACGGACCTGCTCCGACCGAAGGCCCGACTGCGCGAGACTCGCGGTCGCCAGCAACGCCATCTGTTGATTCGGGAACATTGCAGTGACGGTCGTTTCCATGGTCGCGTCACGTTCCGTCAGCCAGATGAACGCGCTCTGAACGGCGGATGAGCGCCGGCTCACCGACTCACCGACTCACGCGCCGAGCACGACGCGCACGCGGTGCTCGCGGCCGTCGTCGACGAGAGGCACCGCGCGCGCTTCGTCCGCGAGCGCCTGCCCGTCGACCTCGATGCTGGCGACGCCGTGGCCGCGGCCGTTCCGATTCTCGACCTCGATCCGATACCGCGCGCTGCGGTGGCGAAGTTCGACTGTGAACGACGGCCACGCGCGCGGGATGCACGGGTCGATCCACAGCGAGGTGCCGCGGACCCGGACGCCGAGGATCGACTCCAGGCCGGCGCGATACATCCAACCGGCCGAGCCGGTGTACCAGGTCCACCCACCGCGGCCCTCGTGCGGCGGCACCGAGTAGACGTCGGCGCAGACGACGTACGGCTCGACCTTGTAGCGATGCGCCGTCGTGCGACTCGCCGACTTGCGGATCGGATCGAGCATGGCGAACAGCTCCATCGCGCGATCGCCGTCGCCGAGCTGCGCGAACGCCATCACGACCCACAACGCCGCGTGCGTGTACTGGCCACCGTTCTCGCGAATGCCGGGCGGGTATCCCTTCACGTAGCCGGGGTCGACGTTCGAGACGTCGAACGGCGGCGTGAACAGCGGCATCACACCGGTGTCGCGGCGGACGAGGTGGGCCAGCACGGAGGCCATCGCATGCGTCGCGCGCTGCGGCGCGGCGACACCCGAGAGCACTGCCCACGACTGCGCGAGCGAGTCGATCCGGCATTCCTCGCTCGTCGCGGACCCGAGGGGCGTGCCGTCGTCGTACCAACCGCGCCGGTACCAGTCGCCGTCCCACGCTTCCCGCTCCAGCGCCGCGAGGAGTGCTTCGTTGCGCTTCGCCCAGTCGGCTGCGCGCGCGTGTTCGCCGCGCGCGACCGCCAGCGGCGCGAACGCGGCCGCCGTCACGTGCACGAACCAACCGAGCCACACGCTCTCGCCACGGCCCTCGGCACCGACGCGATTCATGCCGTCGTTCCAGTCGCCGGTCCCGATCAACGGCAAGCCGTGCGCGCCGACGCGGTACGCGCGTTCGAGCGCCCGCGCGCAGTGCTCGAACAGCGTGCCGGACTCGGCGCCGGGCAGTGCCCGGAAGCACGACTCGTGCTCGTGCGCCGCGAGCTCCGGTCCGTCGAGGAACGGCACGACCTCGTCGAGCACGGCCGCGTCGCCGGTCACGGCGACGTAGTGCGCGGTCACGTGCACCAACCAGACGACGTCGTCGGAGATCCGCGTTCGCACGCCGACCCCGGAGTGCGGCAGCCACCAGTGTTGGACGTCGCCTTCGACGAACTGGCGCGACGCCGCCCGCAGCAGATGCGCTCGCGCCAAGTCCGGCCGCGTCACCATCAGCGCCATCGAGTCCTGCAACTGATCGCGGAATCCGTAGGCACCACCGGCCTGATAGCCGGCCGAACGTGACCACATGCGGCAGACGAGCGTCTGATAGAGCAGCCAGCGGTTCAGCAGGATGTCCATCGAGCGATCGGGCGTCTGCACGCGCACGCCACCGAGCACGGCGTCCCACTGCGCGATGACGTCGCGCAGCACGAGATCGAGATCCTTCCGTCGGTACGCGCCGACCAACGCCAGCGCGTCCTCCTTCGTCGCCGCGTCGCCGAGCAGCAGCACGACGTCGGCCGTCGCACCGGGCAGCAGCGCGACTTCGACCTCGAGGGCGGCGCACGGATCGAGGCCGGCACCGGTCCGTCCCGACAGTGGAACGTCGCGCGCCAACGCGGCCGGGCTCGCGAGCGTTCCGTTGCGGCCGAGGAACTCGGTCCGATCACAGGTCCAACTCGTCTGCCGGCCCAAGAGGTCGGCGAACGCAACGCGTTCGCCGAAGTCGGCGCGCCACGCGTTGCGCGCCAACAGCACGCTCGTCGCCGGGTCGACCTCGGTCAGGATCGACGCCGCGGTAGCGGCGCGCGACGGACCGAGCACCCATTCGACGTAGGCCGTGACGACGATCCGCCGCGAACGGTTCGTCGTGTTCCGGATCCGCAGCCGCACGATCTTGATCGAGTCGGCGACGGGCACGTACTGCAGCAGCTCGGTCACGACGTCGCGGGACTCGTAGGCGAACCGCGTGTAGCCCTGCCCGTGCCGGCATTCGTAGCGGGCCTCGTCGCGTCGGACCGGCAGTGCCGTCGGCGTCCAGATCTCGCCGGACTCCGCGTCGCGCAGGTACAGCACTTCGGTCGGCGCGTCGCAGACCGGGTCGTTCGCCCATCCGGTGATCTGGTTCTCGCGGCTGTTGACCGACCACGTGTAGCCACCACCCTCGGCCGACGACTGGAAGCCGAACGACTCGTTCGCGACGACGTTGAGCCACGGCGCCGGCGTCGACTGCCCCTCGCCCAGCACGGTCACGTACTCGCGACCGCGATCGGCGAAACCGCCGAGGCCGTTGAAGAACTCGGTGTCCTCGCGCGCCATGTCTGCGCGCCGGGCGACCGGACGAACCGGCGCGCCGCGCGGCACGCGCACTGGGAGCTTGGCTTCGGCCACCGACTCCGGGCCACGGCGCACCTGCTCGGACAGACTGCCGCGGCCACCGATCAACACGGCCCGCGCGATCGAACCGAGTACGCCGCGCGACTCGGCCGACACTTGGTCGGCACGGATCACGAAGACGCTGCCGCGCGCATCGGCGCCGACCGACGGCGCCCGCGGCCGGCCGGCGCGCACGAGCCCGTCCAGCGCCGCTTGCAGGTCCTGGACGTACGACGTCGCACGCTCGTTCAGGATCACGAGATCGACGGCGAGCTGCTTGATGCGCCAGTACTCGTAGGCGCGGAGCAACTGCCAGACGAGACCGAGGTCCTCGGTCGCGTCGATCCGGACGAGGACGATCGGAAGGTCACCCGAGATCCCCATCGGCCACAGCGCCGGCGGGCCGCCGGCGCCGCGCCGCAGCACGTCGCTCGGCGGTCGAAGTCCGGGGTCCGAGTACAGGATCCGATTCGCCAGCCGCTGGAACAGGTGCGCCTCCGCCGGTGGCACACCGAGGTGCTGCAACTGGACCTGTGCGTGCGTCCACGCCAGCGTCGCGACGCGTTCGAACGCCGCCGGATCGCGATGCCGATCGGCGAGGTCGAGAACGGCTTCACGCGTCGGCGCGACCATCGTCCAGAACGCGACGTGCGTGGTGGCTCCGGCCGGGATCCGGACGCGGCGGCGCAGGCTGAACACCGCGTCGAGCACCGTGCCGACCGTGCCCGACAGCGGATGCCCGTCGGCGATCGACGCCGGCGAACGGAGATCGCGGCCGCGGCCGATGAAGCGCGCGCGGTCGGTCTCGTACTGCCAGCCGCCGACCGCTTCGCCTTCGACGACCGCCAGATGCGCGACGAAGATCTCGGGCTCGTCCGGCGAACGTCGCCGCCGCGTCGCGACGAGCGTCGCGATCGACGGGACGTACTCGGTCTGCACGAACAGCTTCGCGAACGCCGGATGCGCCGCATCCGCAGCCGGCGTCGTCAGGACGATCTCCGCATACGAAGTGACCTCGATCTCGCGTGTGCGCGTCCCGAGGTTCGCGATCGAGATCCGCCTGACCTCGGCGTCCTCCTCGGCGGAGACGGCGACCTCGGTCGTCGTCACGATCGAGCCGTCGCGTCGCACGATCTCGGCGCGTCCCTCCGAGAACGACACCTCGTACTGATCGGGCTCCGCACCACTCGGCTGGAACCCTGCCGACCAGATCCGTCCGCTGCCGGCATCGCGCAGATAGACGTAGGACCCGTGACCGTCCGACGTCACGTCCTCGCGCCACCGCGTGATCGCGAGATCGCGATGGCGGCTGTACCCCGAGCCAGCCGCCGTGAACATGACGGCGTAGCGACCGTTCGCGAGCAGGTGCGTCCGCGGGATCCGGTCGTGCGGCGTGTGGAAGCGGCGCAGCGACGACTCGCTCGGTTCGGTCGTGACCGGGAGCACCTTCGCCGCTTCGGCGCGCGGCTTCGCGATCGTGACACCGCGCGGGATCCGCTCCTGCAGCAGCAGTTCCGTCGCCTGCACGGTCGGCTCGGCGTGGAACCGATCGAGCATCACACCGCCGTGCAGCGCGTTGCCGATCGCGACGATCGTCATGCCCTGGTGATGCGCCATGAACGATCGAACGATCGCGACCCGCGCGCCCGGCACGAGCCGCGACGACGTGTAGTCGAGCGCCTCGTAGTAGCCGTAGCGTCCGACCGCGCCGGCCTCGGCGAGGCGGCGGAAGTTCGCGACGGCGGCGACCGGGTCGACCATGACGGCGAGCGCGGTCGCATACGGCGCGACGACGACGTCGGCGCCGAGGCCGCGTTTCAGACCGAGCCCGGGGATCCCGAAGCTCGAGTACTGATAGGTCAGCTCGATGTCGCGGACGTTGTAGCCCGACTCCGAGACGCCCCACGGCACGCCGCGTTGCGCGCCGTACCGGATCTGACGTTCGACGACGAGCCGGCAGGTCTGGTGCAGCAGACTGCCTTCCGGCGTCCGCAGCACGAGGTTCGGCATCAGGTACTCGAACAGCGACCCCGACCACGACAGCAGCGCCGCACCGCCGCGAACCGGCGCCATCGTTCGACCGAGGTGGAACCAGTGCTCGACCGGAAGGTCGCCCTTCGCGATCGCGACGAAGCTCGCGAGCCGCGCCTCCGACGCGAGCAGGTCGTAGCAACTCGGATCGAGCCGCCCTTCGACGACCTGGTATCCGATCGCCAACTGCTTGCGCTTCGTGTCGAACAGGAAGTCGAACCGCATCGCGGCGACGAGTTCCTTCGCGATCGCGTCGAGCGCGATCAGTCGTTCGACGAGCGCCCGTTCGGCGCCGGTGTCGGCCGCGGCGATCAGCTTGACGAAGTCCCGTTCGTGGCTGCGCAGACACTCGACCAGCGAATGCGCCGCCGTGAACACTTCGATGCTCGCGTCGTCGCGTCGACCGGCGACCAGCGTCGTCGCGACGTCGACGACGGTCTCGGCGCGCGTGCTGGCCTCGTCGAACCACGGCGCCAGCGCCGACGGCTCCGCCGGAAGCGCGGCCAGCGTCGCCGCGAACGCCGCGATCGCGTCGCCGAGATGCGCCGGCGTGACGGCGTCGGTGCCCTGAGCACCGCGCACGCGTTCGGTCGCGGCGCGGATCAGCTCCAACTGGTCCTCGACACCGTCGCGGAGTGCGCGCGTCGACAGCAGTTCCGCCGTGGCGGCGCGACACGCGTTGCCGACCGCGATCAGGTGGCCGGCGAGGTTGCCGCTGTCGACCGACGAGACGTAGCGCGGATCGAGCGGCCTCAGCGTCCGGGTCTCGTACCAGTTGTAGAGATGCCCGTGGAACGTCTCGAGGCGGCGGATCGTCGCGAACGTCGCCTCCAGCCGCTCGGCGAGATCGTGCGTGCCGATCCATCCGAAGTCGCGCGCCGAGACGACCGACAGCAGGTACATGCCGATGTTCGTCGGTGACGTTCGCGTCGCGACGACGGAGCGCGGATCCTCCTGAACGTTGTCCGGCGGCAGGTAGTTGTCGTCGGGGCCGACGAACGTCTCGAAGTACCCGAACGTGCGCCGCGCGATTCCCCGCAGCAGCCGCTGGTCCGCGGGCTGCAGGGACGCAGCGCCGGTCGGCGTCGTCGAACGGCTCGCCCACCACGCGACGACCGGTGCCGCGCACCACAGCACGAGAAACGGCAGCGCGTGGCGCAGCGACTCCGGCGTCACGACGGCGACCGCGACGCCGAAGCCGGCGGCCGCCGCGACGGCGCCGAGCATGCGCCGGTAGTGACCGGCCAGATCGAGCGGTTCACGGGACTGCGCTTGTGCGGCCGTGACCCATTCGAGCATCCGTCCGCGACGCACGAACATCCGGAACAACGTGCGCACGACGGCGTCCGTCGTCAGCCACGCCTGATGCGCGAGGAACGTCACGGCGAAGAAGGCCTGCTGCACGGCGAGCGAGACGTCGTCGCGCACCGAGACGACGTGGACGCGGAATCGGAGTCCGCGCCGCTGCGCCGCCAGCCCGTCGAAGACCGGAGTCAGCGTCGGCAGCACGATCGTCGCCAGCACGAACGCCGACGCGACGACCGACGCGGCGCCGCCGATCAGCCATCCGAAGACCAGCAGCAGGACCGAAGCCAGCGGCACCAGCGTGCGGCGCAGGTTGTCGATCAACTTCCATCGGCCGATCCGCGGGATCGCGTACCCGTGCGGCGGAACGTGCTTGCCGGGCAGTCCGAGCACCCACGGCAGCAGCTGCCAGTCGCCGCGCGCCCAGCGATGCTGCCGCGACGCCGCGACGTCGTAGCGGCTCGGGAAGTCCTCGACGAGTTCGACGTCCGACACGAGCGCAGCGCGCGCGAAGCTCCCTTCGAGCAGGTCGTGACTCAGGACCGCGTTCTCGGGCACGCGCCCGGCCAGCGCCGCCTCGAACGCGTCGACGTCGTAGATGCCCTTCCCGGTGTAGGAGCCCTCGCCGAGCAGGTCCTGGTAGACGTCCGACGCCGCGAATGCGTACGGGTCGAGCCCGCGAGGCCCGGCGAACACGCGCTGGAACCGCGACCCGTGACCGTCGGAGGGCAGCGACGGCGTGATCCTCGGCTGCAGCACGGCGTGGCCGCGCACGACGACGCCGGTGCGCCGATCGAAACCGGGGCGGTTCAGCGGATGCGCGAGCTTGCCGACCAGTTGCCGTGCGGCGCCGTGCGGCAGCCGCGTGTCGGCGTCGAGCGTGATCACGAAGCGCACACCTTCGGGCGGCGCCGGCATCACGCCGTCGATCGGCAGGAACGTCGTGTCGGTCGCGCCGCGCAGCCAGCGGTTCAGCTCGTGCAGCTTCCCGCGCTTGCGCTCCCAGCCGATCCACCGCCCCTCGAGCGGGTTCCAGAGCCGACGCCGGTGCAGCAGCAGGAACCGCGTTCCGGCGGGAGCACGGCCGTAGCGGCGGTTGAGTTCGGCGATCCCGGCGGCCGCGCGCGCCAGCACGGCGTCGTCGTCGGCGGCGTGTTCGGTCGGCGCGTCGGGCCAGTCGGACAGCAGCGCGAAGCACAGGTCGTCGTCGGGACTCGCGAGGAAGTGGACCTCCAGCCGGTCGATCGACTCGTCGACGCCGTCGACGGAGGACAGCAGTACCGGAACGGCGACCATCGATCGGAGCGACGCCGGCACGCCGTCCTTGCATTCGAGCGCCGGCAGCACGGCCGGCCCGAGCACCCGCGTGACGCGCCGGTTCATCAGCATGACCGCGACCTCGGAGGCCGGCAGGATCGCAAGCAGTCCGATCACGGCGAGCACCGGGAGTCCGGCATTGGCGCTCGCGAGGCCGATCAGCAGCAGGACGACGACCGTCGCACAGAGCCCGACGACCGAGCCGGCGTAGCCGACGATCCCGAACGAACGCTGCAGGCGGGCCAAGCGTCGCCCGAACGACGGCCGGAAGCCGACCGATCGCTCGAACGCGATCCGACCCGCGCCGACGAGCCGATACCCGGGGTC
>JAEYTU010000247.1 GCA_023433825.1 Planctomycetota bacterium | reverse complement strand
ACGTTGTTGCGCTGCATCGTCGGGCGTTCGTCGACGAGGAACTTGCGGAGCAGCCGCATCAGGAAGTCGATCTCGCGCTGCGGTCGGCGCCAGTTCTCTTCGGAGAACGCGTAGAGCGTCAGCGCCTCGATCCCGAGTCGCGCGCATTCCTCGACGGTCTCGCGCACGGCCGTGATCCCGTGTTCGTGTCCGCGCACACGCTCGAAGCCGCGACTGCGTGCCCAACGACCATTGCCGTCCATGATGACGGCGATCGAACGGGGCAACGCCGGGGGCTTCGCGGTCACCTGAGGATCACCTGGTCGCGGCCGGGGCCGACCGAGATCATTCGCACGCGCGCACCGGCGCGTGCCTCGACGGCGAGCACGTAGTCGCGCGCCGCCTGCGGGAGATCGTCGAACCGGCGCGTCGCCGTCAGATCGCCGGAGAAGCCCGGCATCGATTCGTAGATCGGCTGCGCCTCGTCGAGATCGAACGCCGGGAACGAGTCGACCGTGCGATCGCCGATCCGGTACCCGACCGCCATCGGCAGCGGATCGAAGCCGGCCAGCACGTCGAGATTCGTCAGTGCGAGCGCCGTCGTGCCGGACACCTCGACCGAATACCGCACGGCCACCGCGTCGAACCAGCCGCAGCGGCGCGGCCGGCCGGTCGTCGAGCCGTACTCGCGGCCGCGTTCGCGCAGCCGATCGCCGACCTCGCCGTGCAACTCGGTCGGGAACGGTCCGGTCCCGACGCGGGTCGCGTACGACTTGACGACGCCGGTGACCTCGCCGATCGCGCTCGGCGGCAGCCCGGTGCCGGACGGGATCCCGCCGGTCGAGGCGTTCGAAGACGTCACGTACGGATACGTGCCGTGATCGACGTCGAGCATCACGCCTTGCGCGCCTTCGCAGAGGATCCGCGCGCCGCGGCGATGCGCGTCGCGGAGCAGCGCGCCGGTGTCCTGGATCGCCGGGGCGAGCGTCCGACCGACGCCGACGAGCATGTCGAACAGCGGTTCGAGCTCGATCTGCGACTCACCGAACGCGGCGAGGATCGGGTTCTTCTCCGACAGCAGGCGAACGAGTCCCGCGCGCAACCGTTCCGGCCGCAGCAGGTCGCCGGCGCGGAGCCCGCACCGGTTCGCCCGATCGGCGTAGGTCGGGCCGATGCCGCGGCCGGTCGTGCCGATCCGATGGTCGCCGCGCAGCCGCTCGGCCACGTGGTCCAGGGCGCGATGCAGCGGCAGGATCAGGTGCGCGCGCTCGGCGAGGACGAGGTTGTCGCCGTACTCGATCCGGGCGCCGCGCTCGCGCAGCGCGTCGACCTCGCCGACGAGATGCAGCGGGTCGACGACGACGCCGTTGCCGATCACGTTGCGGACGTTCGGGCGCAGGATCCCGGACGGGATCAGGTGCAGGACGATGCGGTCGGACCCGATCAGGATCGTGTGTCCGGCGTTGTGCCCTCCCCCGTAGCGGACGACCACGTCGGCCTCGGCCGCGAGGTAGTCGATGATCTTGCCCTTGCCCTCATCACCCCAGAGGACGCCGATGACGCTGGTGACTGGCATTGCGCGCGAAAAGCGGGGCAGCATAGCGAGGGGGTCGGAAGCGGGAAGAGCAGACCTCGCCGATTGACTTTCGCTGCGACGGAAATTACGTCAGGACCGTACTCAACGCGTGGAGGGCGTATGGTCAGGACGAAACGAAAGCGGCGAGAGGTTGCCGCAACACCGGTTCCCAACGCCACGACGGACCCGTGGATCGAGGAATTCCTCCGCTCGAAGCTGCCGACGTTGGAACGACGCTTCACCGTATTGCGCGGCACCGGGCGCCAGCATCACGCCGAACTGCGGGCCGAAGTTGCCCAGGAGCTCGCGCTCGACCTGCTGACGCACCGGTCGGAAATCGAGGCGCTGACGGCGGCACAGCGGGCGACGCGCTGGGCGATGCTGGCCGACCGCCTTCACTACCAGTGGTTCGGCAAGACGTGGCGGAAGGCGATCGACGTCGACATCGTCCGCGACGGGGACGTCCTCGCCGATCGACGGCCGGAGTTCGAAGACGACGAACGGATGCACCGGTTGCCGTCGGAGTTGCGGCGCGCCCTGCACCGTCTCGCCCCGATCGCCGACGCCGCGACCGGCTGGAGCCTGCACCGCGCTGCGGCGCGACTCGGGCTGTCCGTCGCCGAGTTCCGCGTCCTGCAGCGCCGGCTCGCGGTGCGGCTCGGCTACGGCACCGGATACATCGCGTTCTGGAGTCGTCGACTCGGCGAAGCGCTGCTCGGACTCGGCGCCGACCTGATCCGCGATCGCGAGTCGACGCACCTCTACGACGATGCACGACGCAACCGTCCCGACCCGAGTGCCCGCCGAAGGCGCATCGCACGAATCCACAGTTGCTTCGCGTGGCAGCCGAGGAACGACCCGATTCGTGCGATGAGCGCGCGCTATCTGCGTCGTTCGTCGCCGTTGCCGCACGAACCAGCGGACGCGATCCGCGACGCCGAACGGTTGCTGCCGGGTGATCCGCGTCCGGCACTGTGGCTCGCCGAGCACGAGGTCCTCTGCGGTCGGCTGTCGAGCGCGGCTGCGGCGCTGCGACATGCGCGGCGACTGCGCGCGGATGCGGTGCCGGTCGTCCTCGGACGCGCGCGCCTGCTCGAAGCGCGCGGCCGGCTCGCGGCGGCGACGGCGTTGCTGCAGCGCGCGCGCCGTCGTCACCGCGACGATCCGCGCCTCGTCGCGTCGTTCACCGCGCTCACGAGCCCGGAGTGAACAGCGCCGCATGCAGCGCGGCACCGAGTTCGCGTTCGAGTCCTGGCGCGGCGCCGGTCCGTGACCACTCCGGCGTTCCGAACGCGTCGTCGACGAGGAAACGCGTCTCGACGACGACGCCGAGCCGGCCGCCGTCCTCGAACACGGTCGCGCGTCGCAGACCTTCGGTGTCGCGGTCGCGCCACGGCGTCCACGCCGACTGAACGCGCAGCGGCGTCGCCTCGGCGACGACGATCCGCGGATAGCGCTCGCGCACGACGTCGCGCACGCGGACGAATCGCTCGTGCGGCGTCAACATCGCCGGCAGCGGCTCGAACCACGGTTGGTACGGACGCGTCGCGCAACCGGCGACGAGCACCGATGCGACGACGAACGCGCGCGTCGCCGTCACGGCCGTCCTACGCCGCCTCCACCCGGCGTCTCGATCCGAATCCGATCGCCCGGACCGAGTTCGACGGTCGACTTCGAGGCGAGCCTTCGGCGTCGTCCGGCGATGCGAACCTGCGCCGCGCCGGTCGCTCCGGCCTCGCCGCCGTCGATGCCCGGTGGACCGCGTCGGTGTCGATCGGCGAGCAG
>JAEYTU010000264.1 GCA_023433825.1 Planctomycetota bacterium | reverse complement strand
CGCCGAGCCTGCGCCAGGCGCGCGAGCGCGACATCGCCGCCGTCGTGCTGCTGTCGTCGGTCGCGATCGGCGAACTTCGCGGCGACGTCGACGACCTGCTGAATGCGATGACCGACATCAGCGAAGGTCGCTTCGACGTGCTCTCGGACGACCTGCTGCGCGCCGTCACCGATCGGATCGAGCGCGCGTTCGGCGAGGCGGGCTCGCCGATCCTGACCGACATCCTGGCGACCGAGCGCCATCGCCGCCTCGGCCGACGTTTCGCGGCCGACTATCAGCGAAACATGGCCGAGACGATGGCGCGGCGGCTGCAGCAGCCGGAGCCCGACGAAGACGGCTTCGGTTACCACGCCTACACCGGCACCGACGGCACGTCGTTGATCGCGCTGCGTGCCGCATCGAACGACGAACGCGAGATCCATGGCGGCGCGTTCGTCGGCGTTCGGTTGGACGTCGCGCTGCTCGTCAACGCCGACATGGACGCGTTCTTGACCCCGGACGAGAACGGCTTCTATCTCGCGATCTTCGATCCCGATGGCAATCCGGTGCTGAAGAGCGCCGAGCGCGCGGACGTCGACGAGCAGTCGTTCGAACTGCCGACGTCGATCTCCCTCGGGCAGCTCCAGCTGCGCGCACTGCCGGCCGACCCGGTCGCGATCCTCGCCGCGCGCGACTCGACACTGCGTGCGCGCGGCGTGCTGGTCGCTGCGCTGTGTCTGACCGGACTCGGCGGCGCGTGGCTGCTGTACCGAACGTCGCGCAAGGAAGCTGAGGTCGCCGCACTCAAGGTCGATCTGGTCTCGCGCGTCTCGCACGAACTGAAGACACCGCTCGCACTGATCAAGATGTACGGCGAGACGATCGGGTTGCGGCGAACGAAGGACCTCGACCAAGCGGCGCGCTTCGGTTCGATCGTCAGCCGTGAGGCGGATCGCCTGACGACGTTGATCCAACGGATCCTCGACTTCTCCCGCCAGGAAGCCGGGACGATCACCTACCACCCGTCACCGACCGACGTCGCCGAACTGATCGAATCGGTCGCCGACCACTACCGTCCCCACGTCGAGCATCAGGGGCTGACGCTTTCGGTGACGACCGAACCGGGGTTGCCGAGCATTCAGGTCGACGCCGGTGCGCTCGAGAGCGCACTCGTCAATCTGCTGGAGAACGCCGTCAAGTACTCGCGCAAGGACGCCGAGCCGCGGTCGGTCGAGATCGTCGCGACGTCGCGCGCCGCTGCGTCCCGTGGCGACGACGCGTCGACGCGGATCGTCGACATCGAAGTTCGCGATCGCGGGATCGGGATTCCGGAGGGTGAACTCGACCGCGTCTTCCAGAGCTTCTATCGAGCGTCCAACTCCGGCGAGATCCGCGGCGCCGGCCTCGGACTCAGTCTCGTCACACACTTTGCGCAGGCTCACGGAGGCACCGTGCGCGCATTGCCACGCGAAGGCGGCGGCAGCATTCTGCGACTCTCCCTGCCGGACCGACCGCCGACGGACATCGGCGCCAAGCGAACATGAAGAAGTCGAACGACGTCATCCTCGTCATCGAGGACGAACCGGATCTCCGCGAGGGCCTCGCCCACAACCTCGAACTCGACGGCTACGAGGTCGAGACGGCGGAAGACGGCAAGATCGGGTTGGAGAAGGCGACCGGAAACCGGTTCGCGCTGATCCTGCTCGACCTGATGCTGCCGCATCTGTCGGGACTCGAGGTGCTGCGGCGGATGCGGGACGACGGCGATCGAACGCCGGTGATCATCCTGTCGGCGAAGGGCCAGGATCACGACAAGGTCACCGGGTTGGAACTCGGCGCCGACGACTATCTGACGAAACCGTTCGGACTCGCGGAGTTGAGCGCCCGGATTCGCGCCGTGCTCCGTCGCACTCGCGAAGCGGAGGCCGAGGTGACGGCCGGCGGCGAGATCTGGCAGTTCCCGAATCTGAAGGTCGACTTCAAACGCTTCACGGTCACTCGTGACGGAATGGAGCATCAGCTGAGTCGGTTCGAGGCCGAGATCCTGCGAATGCTGATTCAGCGTCGCGGCGAGGTCGTGACGCGGCAGGATCTGCTGACGAAGGTGTGGGGCTACGTGCACTTGCCGACGACACGCACCGTCGACAACCACATCGCGCGCCTTCGCAAGAAGGTCGAAGTGTCGGCCGACGAACCGATCCACATCGTGACCGTTCACGGCATCGGCTATCGATTCGAGTCGCAGCCGCTCGACCGATGAGCACGCTCGCCACAGCCTTGCTGTGTTTGACCTGCGTCGCGCCGCAGAACCAGGAACGTGCGGAACGGGTGCCACTCGTCGACGGCTGGCTCGCCGAGTTGCTCGACCGTGATCAGAAGACCGCGGTGCAGAAGTACCGCGACGTCGCGCGGAACGACGAGGCACCGATGGCGCAGCGGGCCATCGCGATCGCGCGGATCGTCGAGATCGAGTCGGAGATCGACTGGGGAGCGCTCGGCGGAAACACGGCACGCACCGGCCCGCCATTCCGCTTTCCGCGCGTCGAAGAGGGTCGGCGCCGCGAGTTCGCAGCGCTCGATGCCGAGTTCGCGCAGGCGTTGTCGGCGCCCGAAGGACCGGCGCGCGACGCGATGTTGTTGACACTCCGCGATCGGCTCGACGAGGTGCTGAAGGGCCGCGACAACGCCGACCTCCGCGGTCACGTCGCAACGGCGATCCAATGGATCACCTCGACGGGTCGCGATCCGCGTCGAGTCTCGTCGTCACCGAACGAGCGCAGCCTGCGCCGTGGCCGCGCGCTCGAGATCCTGCGTCTGCGACTCGACGGCACCGACCGTCAGACCGAGCAGGCCGATCGGCTCGAGTCGACGACGCGAAACCTGCGCGGGCCGCGGACGCGCAGCCTGCCGGTCGTCCCGATGCCGGCGGACCCGGCCGGCGCGCTGCATACGGCCATCGCACGGCTGAAGGCGAAAGTCGCGCGTCCGGGGGCAGACGTCGCTGCCGAGGAGCGCCAACTGCTCCGCAAGCTGATCGACCGCTTGGTGGCGTTCGAAGCCGCCGGCGACGTCGACGGCGCGATTCGCTTGTTGCGTTCGCTGCCGCTCTACGACGTCGACCTGCTCGGGAACTGACGAGGTCCGTCGCCCGTCACGAGCGATCGGGCGAGCAGGTGCGTGCGGCGGGCGCTCGCGAGAACGCCCGCGCGTGGCTCAACGCGTCGGCGCCGGCGTGACGTCGTCGACCATCGGCTCGGCGGGCTGCGTCTTCTGCATGTCCTCGGGCTTCTTGTCGAAGATCGTCCCCGTGTAGTAGTCGAGCGGCTCGACCTCGCGGCCGTACGGGTGGAGCTCGGTGATCCCGTAGAACGGGAACAAGCAGAAGTCGATCGCATGCAGCACGACGTAGAGCGCGTGCTTGACGCCGTGGAACAGCACGGCCGGGATGAAGACGAGCACTTCGGTCGCGGCGCCACCGTTCATGCCTTCGCGAGCCTCCTTCGCCGTCGACAGGCCGTCGACACCGGCGCCGTAGAGGATGACGAAAGGTGACGTGACGACGATGCCGAGGTCTTTACCCGCTCGGTTCACGGTGCCACAGCTCGGAAGGGCGAACAGCAACGCGAGAAGAGCGAAGCCGGCAAGTCTGCGCAGGTTCAAGGGATCGATCCTCTGGAGAGACGAACGCGGGGCGAAACGGGGAGCGGCAGATGCAAGCGTCGCGTCGACTCGAAGACAAGGACTCGCGCCAGAAAAGCGCACGCATCGATGCGTGTTCGCGCACCACGCACTGCAGACGTTCGCGTGGATGACGCACGACGTTCGGCGCGCGGGCCGTCGGATCCGACGCTGCGGCCTGGACCGTGATCCGCGGGACTCGTACCGTGCTCGCCTCTCCAGACGGCCGTAAGGGCGTACGACAGGAACACTGCCAGCGATGAACAGCGATTTTGGCGCGGACATCTTCTCCGACTCCGATGGACCTCCCCCGCCCCCGCGCCCCCCGCAGCCCCGCGC
>JAEYTU010000229.1 GCA_023433825.1 Planctomycetota bacterium | reverse complement strand
CGGGATCGGGAACTGCGTCGTTCCGCTCGGAACGGTTCCGAACGGCAGCGTCAGAACCGGCGCCTGGATCAGCAGCGTTCCACCGAGGAATGGCAGGCTGTTTCGACCGAACGCGAGCGCGAGAACGCCGCCTTGGTTGGCGCTCTGGGACTGCGTCAACGCCAAGTTCGGCGTGGTGCCCGGAATCGGCAGGCCGACCGTCGTCAACCTCGGTGCGGGCGCGCCCCCCGTCGGACTCCCGGCGCCATAGCCGATCGCGGCCGACTGACCGGCGACGTAGATCTCGACGCGCCCGATCGATGCGGTCCCCTCAGCCGACACCGGCTGGTTGCCGCCCGTGTTGTGCAGATTCGTCTGCGTCAGTAGCCGCAGCAGCGTGATCGGTTGACCGAGGACGGTCGTCGGGAAGTTCCCCGCCCCGTACGAGCTGTTCATCGTCGTCGTGCCACACGCACCGAGAATCCCAATCCACTCGCCCGGCAGGAACACGAGGGCGCAAGGGATGACCTGATCGCTCGGGACGTTGTTCGCGTAGAAGACCTGCTGGCCGGTGATCGTCCCCGGGTACTGCGGCGGCGCCGACGGCAGTTTGATGACCTCGACGCACTGCACGCCTGCTGCGCGTTCGTCCGGGACGCGCAGCCCGTTGATGACGATGGGGACCGGCGTCTGGAAGTAGAGGCCCCGCGTTGCGGTGGTGACGGCGAACGTCGACGAGTACGGCGGAAGTTGGATCTGCGCGGTCGCGGAGCTGATGCAGACGAGGGTCGAGAGGAGCAGGAGTCGCATGGGGGCCTCGGGGGGAGACGGCAGGGAAAGTTGCGTGTCGCGGCAGACGACCGCGGGTCGCGGAAGGGTTCCGTCGCGAGCCCGATTCAGCGCTCAGCCGGTCGCAGTCGGACATCCGTCACGACCCGCGGATCCTGCGGCGGAAACGAGAGGACCGTCGTGTCGTGGCGATCGCCGTGGATCCGCAGCGGGAATCCGCCGACGGCCTGCAGCTCGACCGTGAACTGACCGGGCTGGTCGCCTTGCTGAACGCGGAACAGGCGACTCGACGCCGGCGGGCTGGCTGTCGCTCCGGTCTCGCCGAGGCTGATCGCCGGCCGCTCGCTCGGACGGCCGTCGGCGCCGCGGACATAGAACGTGTGGCGACGCGGTGAGACGTCGCCGATCCGAATCCGTTCGGTCGCATCGACGCGCGCGAGGATCCCACCGATGACCATCGGCGGCTCGTCGCCGGCTCGGACGAACGCGACGACGGGTCCCGGCTCCAGGCCATCGACGCGGACGATCGTCGCGTCGGGACGCAGCACTTCGCGGACGAACTTTCCGTCGGCCGTGACGACGCCGACTTCGATCGGTTGATCGCTTGGTGTCCGGGCGCGCAGGTCGAGCCGGACGCTGGCCGGCGGGCCGTCGGTCGCGACGCCACTGCGCGCGAGCGCCGCCGGAAGCGGGCGCAACGCGAGGCGCGCGGCGGCACTGCCGTCGGCCACCGTCGCGACGATCTCGGCGCGCCCGAGGTCGGGATGCGCGGCGAGGATCGGATGCACCCCCGGGCGCAGACCACGCAGGCGAGCGCGGCCGCGAGCGTCGGTCGATGCGAACGGCGCTGAACTCGGATCGTTGGAGACCGCGGCGCCGTCGATCCAGATCCCGGCCCCGACGACCGGTCGACCGCTGGCGACGACTTCGACGTCGATCGAGCAGACGTTCGTCTCGGCGTCGACGGTCGCCGGCGCGACGGTCCACGGCGTGGTCCGGTCGATCGGATCCGCTGCGCCGTGCGTCGTCCGGCGATCTGCGGCGACGACGCGCGTCGGCGCACGCCCGCCGAGGTGCGAGATGTTCGGTGCGTCGAACGTCAGCGCCACCTCCGAGTCGGCGAGCTGCCAGTACGCGGTCAACGGTCGCGCCGCCGGCTGGCCGTCCTCGCGCCGAATCGGACGCGGCGTCAGACCATCCGCGGTCAATCGGAGTTCGTGAGCGCCGGCCGCGAGCAGCACGCGCCGCGGCTGCATGCCGACGGCGTGGACCGTCACGCGGTACGCCTCCTCGACGAGGACCGGACGCGGTGGGGCGCGGTCGCCGAGCACTTGTGGCGGCTCGGCGAAACGGAACGTCCCTCCGGCGTCGAGCGGGAGCACGTCCGATGCCGTGCCGACGGAGCCGTCGCCGAGCGTTCGCGTGCGTTCGACGACGGCGAAGCCGGTCGCCGTCCCGTTCGGCACGAGACATCGCACGACGAGCAGCGGGCCGTCGGGGGCCGGCATCAGGACGACGTCGATCGGTTTCGTCGGGTTCGGGTCGAGGCCGAGGCTGCGACGCCAAGTCCAGCAGCCGGTCGCGGTCACGACGAGCTCCCAGTCGAACGCGAATGCCGCCGCCAGCGCGCGGTGGCCGGGACTCGGCGTCAGTGCGAACGTCCCGTCGGGGGCGCTGCGCGCGCGCAGCGGCGGCAACGCGGTCGCGTGCCGTCGCCAAGCGAGTTCGTAGCGACCGCGCGTGCCGCGGTCGTTCGTTGCGACGCGCTGCGGACGGAGTTCGACGACGGCGTCGGCGAGCTTGGCGCCGCGGGGTGTCGAGACGGTGCCGCGGATCACGACGTCGGACTGGGCGGCGGTCGGCGCCGCGATCGCGATCGCGAGCATCGTGGCGAGCGCGGCACGCGCCGCGCGCGCAGGTCGGTCTGCAC
>JAEYTU010000092.1 GCA_023433825.1 Planctomycetota bacterium | reverse complement strand
GTTGTCGACGATCATGTGCTCGGTCTGGATGCCCGGATACTCCGGCGCGATCCTCTCGAAGGTCCGCTTCAGCAGCCCTTCGGTCAGCTTCATGATGTTGGCCTTCGTGACGCAGGTCACCTTGCGGCGACCCTCGGCGCGCGCGAGTTCGAACGCCAACCGGACGATCCGCTCGCAGCCCTTGTTCGTGATGACCTTCAGGCACTGCGCGACGCCCGGCGTCTGCATGTGCTCGATGCCGGTGTAGAGGTCCTCGATGTTCTCGCGAACGACGACGAGGTCGATCGGGCGACCCGCGTAGATCGACTGCACGCCGGGCAGCATCTGCGTCGGTCGGATGTTGCCGTACAGCTCGAACAACTTCCGGAGCGTGACGTTCGCGCTCTTCTCGCCGTGGCCGACCGGCGTCTCGAGCGGTCCCTTCAACGCGACGCGATTGCGCGCGATCGAGTCGATCGTCTCCTTCGGAACACCGCTGCCGAGGCCGCGCCGGAACACCGATGCGCCGGCTTCGCATTCCTCGAATCGAATCGGCGCGCCCGCGGCTTCGAGGATCCGACGCACGGCGACCATGCACTCGGGTCCGATGCCGTCGCCAGGAATCAATGTGACGGTCGTCTGCTGCGGTTCGTTCATCGTCGTGCGTCAGGCGTGCGAGGGGCGAGCATTCAGCCGTCGACCCGACTGCCGCGCAACAATGAACGGGCACGCAGCGCGCGCGCGATCGCCTCGTTCGTCGTGTCGGCGAGCGACGTCAGGTGGCCCATCTTCCGCCCCGGCCGCGCCTTCGCCTTCCCGTACAGGTGCAGCTTCGTCTCCGGCTCCGCGAGTGCCGCGACCCAGTCCGGCTCGCCGTCGGTCCACAGGTCGCCGAGCAGGTTTGCCATCGCCGCCGCGCGGGTCTGGCGCATCGAGCCGAGTGGCAGACCGCAGATCGTCCGTACCTGTTGCTCGAACTGATCGGTCTCACAGGCGTCGATCGTCAGGTGCCCGGAGTTGTGCGGTCGCGGCGCGAGTTCGTTGACGAGAAGTGTCCCGTCGGCCGTCGCGAAGAACTCGATGCACAGCACACCGACGACGTCGAGCGCCTCGAGGATCGCGCGCGCGAGTTCGCGAGCACGTCGTGCAACGCCTTCGGGGAGATCCGCAGGCGCGAACGACAGATCCAGGATGTGGTGGGCGTGGCGGTTCTCGATCGGACCGAACGCCTCGAACGCGCCGTCGACGCCGCGCGCAGCGACGACCGAGAGCTCGCGTTCGAACGCGACCATCCGTTCGACGATGACCTCGACACCGCCGAGCGCATCGAACGCCGCGCGAGCCTCCGCGGCGTCGCGGACGACGCGCTGCCCCTTTCCGTCGTAACCCCACGACGCGGTCTTGATCACGGCCGGCACTCCGACGTCCTGCATCGCGCGCGCGAGGCTCGCGGCGTCGTGCGCGGCGGCGAACGTCGTGACCGGGATCCCGGCGTCGCGGAGGAAGCTCTTCTCGCGCAACCGGTGCTGCGTCGTGTGCAGCACCGACCCCGCGGGCCGCACCGGACGGATCGCCGCGGCCGTTCGGGCCGTCGCCGCCGGCACGTTCTCGAACTCGAACGTCACGACCGCGACGTCGCGCGCGAAGCGTTCGACGGCGGCGAGGTCGTCGTACGACGCCTTGATCTCGACGTCGGCGACCTGCCCCGTCGGCGTGTCGTCCTCCGGCGACAGGACGTGCACGCGGTAGCCGAGCCGCCGCGCCGCGATCGTGAACATTCGACCGAGCTGCCCGCCGCCGAGGACGCCGAGCGTCGCGCCCGGCAGGATCGGTCGCGTCACGGCAGCCGCTCCGCGCGGATCGTCTCGGTCTGCTTGCGGCGGAACGCGTGCAACTTCGCCCGCAGTTCGGGACGCGATCCGGCCAGGATCGCGACGGCCAACAGCCCGGCGTTGCGGGCGCCGCCTTCGCCGATCGCGAGCGTCGCGACCGGAACGCCCCCTGGCATCTGGACGATCGACAGCAGCGAGTCGAGGCCCTGCAGCGCGCGACTCTGCACCGGCACGCCGAGCACCGGCAGGACGGTCTGCGACGCGATCATGCCGGGCAGGTGTGCCGCCCCGCCGGCGCCGGCGATCACGACTTCCAGACCGCGGGACTCGGCCGTCTTCGCGAACTCGTTCATCCAGTCCGGCGTCCGGTGCGCAGAGACCACGGCGCACTCGTGTTCGACGCCGAACTCGGCCAGCGCTTCGGCGGCCTTCTGCATCGTCGGCCAGTCGGAACGGCTGCCCATGACGACAGCCACGAGGGGTTTGCCAGCGGTCATCGAGGCGGCGGATTCCACCACAACCTCAGGCGCCGCACCAATGCACCGAAGCGGGGGATCACGTGTTCGACTCGTTCGCGGCCGTCGGGCGATCGAACCACGAGCGGGCGGCGAGCGTCGCCAGGATCAGCGCGCCGCCGATCATCGATCCGACGGCCGGCACTTCGCCTTCGAGCAGGAACGCCCACACCGGGTTCAGCACGGGCTCGACCAGCAGCAGCAGCGATGCCTCGACGACCGGAAGCCGCGGCAGCCCGCGCACGAGGAACACATAGGCGAGCCCGATCTGGAAGACGCCGAGGTAGATCACGGCCGCCCAGTCGACGATTCCGTGACTGGCGAGCGGCAGCGCGAACCCGGCGCAGAACGCGGCCGCGATCAGGTTCCCGGCGACGACGGCGGCCGATGCCGTCGCGCCGTCGTTCGCACGCGCGAGCCATCGCAGCCCGACGACGGTCCCGGCCCAGCAGACGCCGCTGCCGACGGCGAGCAGATCTCCGAGCAGTGGATCCCTCGCGCTGTCAGACGGTTGCCGCTCGCCGAGGAAGCAGGCGACCATCGCGACGACCAGCAGCGGAAGGGTGGCGACGTCGAGCCGTCGCAGCCGTTCGCCGAGCAGCAGCGGACCCAGCAGGACGACGTAGACGGGTGCCGTCGACTGCAGATAGATCGCGTTCGCGGCGGTCGTCAGCTTGTTCGCGTTGACGAAGAGAATCAGCGTCGCGGCGTAGCAGGCTCCGACGACGAGGACCTTCGGCCGCAAGAACCGGCGCGATTCGGGCAGCGCGATCCAGACCGCGACAGCCGCCACGAGGGACCGCAGGAACGCGATCTCGAACGCGTCGAACGCGCAGAATTTGATTGCCGCGCCGCCGGTCGAGAACAGCAGCGCCGCAATCACGACGGCCGCGCGGGCGCCGCTCTCGGACTTCGGCTGCAATGAGGACGGCATCAGACGGTCTCTGTGCCCGGTGCGAAGGGCACGGCGGGCCGCGATGGGGCGGGGTTCGTAGCGGGGCCGTCGATGCGCGACAAGCAGACGCCGCGACGGCGGTGACGCGCAGCCTTGACCATGCTCCGTGGCATCTCCAGAATGCTTCGCCCTCCGATTCCGATGACCCGTCCACTCGCCGTCGTGCTGATGGCAGCTGGCCTCGGCAAACGCACGAGAGTCAGTCTGCCCAAGGTCCTGCTACCGCTCTGCGGCCGCACGGTGATCGGCACGCTGCTCGACGTCGTCGCGGAACTCCAACCCGAGCGAACGGTCCTCGTCCTGCACCACGGCCGCGAACGCGTTGTCGCCGCACTCGAGAAGTCGGGGCACCTCGGCGCCGGTGTGCACCTCGGCACCGGTGTGACCGTCGTCGATCAAGGTGAGCCGCGCGGAACCGGGCACGCCGTCCAGGTCGCTCTCGCGGAGGCACTCGCCGACTTCCACGGCGAACTGCTGGTCCTGAACGGCGACTGCCCGTTGGTCACGGTCGAGACGCTCGCGGCGCTGCGCGACGCACGCGGCGACGGCGCGGCGGCGATCCTGACCTCGATTCCCGACGACCCGACCGGGCTCGGCCGCGTGATCCGCGCCGACGACGGCAGCGTCGCGCGCGTTCGCGAGCATCGGGACTGCTCGGTCGACGAACTCGCGATCGGCGAGATCAACGCTGGCAGCTACGCGTTCGACGTCGACGAACTTCGGCCCGCGCTGGCGCGGATCGACGACCGCAACGCGCAACGAGAGCTGTACTTGACCGACGTGCTGCATCTGCTGGTCGCGTCGGGGCGGAGCGTGCGGGCGTCGCTCTGCGAGGACCCGGGCGAGACGCAGGGGATCAACACGCTGGCCGAGCTCGCACTCGCGCGCGACCTGATGCAGGAACGCATCCTGCTGCACCACCTCGCGAACGGCGTCGTCATCGAGGATCCCGCGACGACCTACATCGATCACGGCGTCGAGATCGGTGCGGACACGCGGATCCTGCCGTGCACCGTGATCCGGACCGGCGTCCGGATCGGGCGCGACTGCGAGGTCGGGCCGTTCGCGCACCTGCGTGTCGCGACCGAACTCGCCGACGGCGCGGAGATCGGCAACTTCGTCGAGGCGAAGAACACGAAGGTCGGAGCGCACACGAAGGCGAAGCACCTGACGTATCTCGGCGACTGCACGATCGGCGCCAAGGCGAACATCGGAGCGGGCACGATCACCGCGAACTACGACGGCAAGCACAAACACCAGACGACGATCGGCGACCGCGCGTTCATCGGCAGCGGCACCGTGCTGGTCGCGCCGACGACCATCGGCAACGGCGCGATGACGGGCGCCGGGGCCGTCGTCCGCAGGGGAACCAACGTCGCGGAACGCGAGGTCTACGTCGGCGTGCCGGCGCGACTTCTTCGCAAGATGCCGGCCGTAGACGTGCCGGAATCAGGTGCGCCGGATTCACACGCCGGGGGAGGGCTGGAAGGACGATGACCGCATCCCGCGATCGACTGAGGATCTTCACCGGCACTGCACACCCGATGCTCGCGCGCGACATCTGCGCGCACCTCGGGATCCCGCTCGGCGCCGCGTCGCTGACGCGGTTCCCCGATGGCGAGATCAATCTGAAGGTCGAGTGCGACGTGCGCGGTGCCGACGTGTTCGTCGTGCAGCCGACCTGCCCGCCGGTGCACGAGAACTTGTTCGAGTTGCTCGCCTTCCTCGACTGCCTGCGGCGCGCGTCGGCCGATCGGATCACGGCCGTGATCCCGTACTTCGGCTACGCGCGGAAGGACCGGAAGGACGAGGGCCGCGTGCCGATCACGGCGAAGCTGGTCGCGAACCTGATCACGACCGCCGGTGCGCACCGCGTCGTCGCGATCGATCTCCACGCCGCGCAGATCCAGGGCTTCTTCGACATCCCGGTCGACCACCTCTACGCCCGCCCGGTGCTGATGGAGGAGGTCAAGAAGCTCGGTTGCGACGACCCGGTCATCGTCAGTCCCGACGTCGGCGGCGTGAAGCTCGCGCGGGCCTACGCGAAGGACCTCGGCGCCGAGATCGCGATCGTCGACAAGCGTCGGATCAGCGGCGACACGACGATCAGCGAGAACGTCGTCGGCGACGTTCGGGGTCGTGACGTGTTCATCGTCGACGACATGGTCAGCACCGGCGGCTCGTTGGCCGACGCGTGCCGGATCGTTCGCGAGAAGGGCGCCGAGCGCGTCTTCCTCGTCGCGACCCACGCCGTGCTGGCCGGCAGCGCCGTCGAGAAGCTCAATGCCGCACCGGTCGAGAG
>JAEYTU010000010.1 GCA_023433825.1 Planctomycetota bacterium | reverse complement strand
AGCCAGAACGTGCGGGACCGCATCGCCGGCGAACTATGACGCGGTCGCCGCCGAAATGCGAATTGGTGCGCTCGCTGCCGATCGCTCTCGCGTAGCGCCGGCCACCGATGACCGCGATTCCACTCCGCTGCATCGCAGCGCTGGCGTTCACGATCCCGACCACCGCGCAGAACTGGCTGCCGTCGTCCCCGTTCCCCGCCTGGGGCACTGCGCCGCCGTCGGTGGTGCGGACGATCGACCACGACCCGAACCGCACGCCGGTCGAGAACGGCGCGCGGCTCTACGCCACGATCCGGACGCTCGCGGCCGGCGAAGGTCTCGCGATCGGGCCGGGGGTCTGGTCGATCGCGAGTCGATTCGACCTGAACGGCGTCGGGTCGGCGGCGGCGCCGTTCTGGCTGTTCGGTGCCGATCCGCAGCGGCGGCCGGTCCTGACCCGTCCCGACGCGCAGCAGAACGCCGTCAACGTCGGCAGCAACGCGCCGGCGCGTTACTGGGTGCTGCGCGACCTCGAGATCACTGGCGGTTCGGACCTGGTGCGCCTCTACGACTGCGCGCACGTCTGGATCGATCGCTGTCACCTGCACGACGGCCGCGGCGTCGGGATCGCCGCGCAGACCGTCGACACGTCGTTCCTCCACATCACGCGCAACGAGATCGCGCGACCAGGGCCGGGGACGAATGGCGAGGGGATGTACCTCGGCGGGAACAACGGCTCGGTCAAGGTCAGTTGGTCGGTCGTCGCGTTCAATCACGTGCTCGACACGCGCGGTGCGGTGACCGGTCAGGGCGACGGCATCGAGTTGAAGCAGGGCTCGCACCACAACTGGCTCGTCGGCAATCGCGTTCACGATTGCCGCAATCCGTGCATCCTCGTCTACGGAACCGGCGGGAACGGTCTGAACGTCGTCGAGAACAACGTCTGCTTCGACAGCGACGACGTCGTGCTGCAGGTGCAAGGCGAAGCCATCGTTCGCAACAACGTCGCGGTCGGCGGCGGTGTCGCGTTCGGCAGTCACGATCACCAGGGGGCGAGCCGCGATCTGCACGTCGTGCACAACACGTTCGTCAATCGCGGACGGGCGGCGTCGATGCAGGCGTGGAGCGGGCGTCCGGGAATGGTCTTCGCCAACAACGTCGTCTACAGCGTCGCGGCGGAAGCCGTGCACTTCGGGAACGGGAGTGCAGGGGTGCAACTGGCCGGCAACGTCGCATTCGGATCCGTCACGAACGCCGCGCGCGGGTTCACGAGCGGTGGCGGCCTCGCCGACTTCGTCGACGTCGCGCTGTCGCCGTTCCGACTCGACGTGACGCCGGTCGTCGGTGGCGCGATCGACAACCGCGGCAGCGCGACGCATCGCGTTCCGTTCGATCTCGGCGGAACGCTGCGCGAGCTGCCGGTGGACCCCGGCGCGCGAACGAACGCCGCGACACTGCAGAGTCCGGTCGCGCACGTCGACACGGGGACCGGTGGACTTCAGCGGCTCGCGTTCGCGCTCCCGACGTTCGCCGGCGCCGAGTACCACGTGCTCGGCAGCGTCAGCGGTGCGATTCCGGGCGTCGCGCTGCCGTCGTTCGAGCTGCCACTGAACGTCGACGCGTGGTTGACGACGACGTTGCAGTTCCCGGGCGCCGGCGGATTGCACGCGACGAAGGGTCGCCTCGACGCGCACGGCGGCGCGCTGGCGACGATCGTCTTGCCGCCGCTGCCTGCGACGCTGCGCGGACACGTGCTGCGACATGCGCTCGTCGCGACGCGCGGCGCGTCGATCGTGTTCGTGAGCAACCCGGTCGAGCTGACGCTGCGGTGACGCGAGGTCGGGTCAGCCGAGGAGGTCGGCGAGCGCCGCGTCGACCTGCTCGAACGCGAACCGGAAGCCGAACTCGTCGACGAGCCGACGCGGCACGCAGCGGCGTCCGAGCAGCGCAAGCTCGGGGTCGGTGTCGAGCAGGAAGCGCGACGCAAGGCGCACGGCGAATGCGGGCGCCGGCGGCGACCACGGTCGGTGGCAGGCCTTTCGCAACGCGCGCATGAACTCGCGATTCGTGACCGGGTGCGGCGCCGTCGCCATGACGACACCGCGATAGCGATCGTCCTCGATCGCCGTTTGCACGAGGCGGACGAGATCGAGTTCGTGCAGCCACGAGATCCACTGGCGTCCGTGTCCGACGGTTCCGCCGAGGCCGAGGCGTGTCAGCTTCGCGAGCCGCGCCAGCGCGCCGCCGCCGCGACCGAGCACGAACGAGATCCGCAGCGCGATGCCGCGTTGTCCGGGCAACAGGCCCTCGTGGAACGCGCGTTCCCACGCGATGCCGATGTCGGGCGCGAGCCCTTCGCCGGGTGGCGTCGTGTCGTCGCACAGCGTGTCCTCGGGAATCGGGTCGCCGACGATGTGCGCGGTGGCGGACTGCACCCAGACCGGCGGCGGGTTGGCGACCGTGCGCAACGCCTGGCCGAGAACGCGGCACGAATCGACGCGCGACGTCAGGATCTCGCGGCGCTGGGCGGGGGTCTTCCGACAATCGACGCTCCGGCCGACGACGTTGACGAGTGCTCGCGCGCCGTCGAGCGCGCGCGCCCATTCGCCGATGGTCGCGTTGTCCCACGTCACGTGATCGACGCCGTCGCGCAGTTCGTCGGGTGTCGGAGTGCTGCGGCGCAGGATCGTCACGACGTAGCCCTGCTCGCGCAGATGCGTGGTCAGGCGACGACCGAGGAACCCGCTGCCGCCTGCGAGGACGACGCGGGCGGCACTCGATCGTTGTGCGTGGTGACCCGTTTCCATCGCCGGTCGATGCTCGGCACGGCCTGCGAATTTCTCGGTATCGTCCGACCCCTTCGCCTGGTCCGAGGCACAGGAGCACCGATGCGCGCGAGAACGGTCTTGAACGTCAACGGCACGAAGCACGATCTCGCGGTGGATCCGCAGCATTCGTTGCTGGAAGTGCTCCACGATCGGTTGGACCTGACCGGGACCAAGTACGGCTGCGGCGAGGGGCAGTGCGGCGCGTGCACCGTGCTGCTCGACGACGCTCCGACCCGCGCGTGTCTGACGCCGGTCGCCGCCGCGGGGGACAAGCCGGTGCGGACGATCGAAGGGATCGCGGTCGGCGACGAGTTGCATCCCGTGCAGCAGGCGTTCCTCGATGCCGGAGCGTTGCAGTGCGGGTACTGCACTCCCGGGATGATCGTCGCGGCGACGGCGCTCCTCACGCGCGAGCCGTCGCCGACGCGCGCGTCGGTCGCGACCGCCCTGCAAGGGCATCTGTGCCGCTGCGGCTGTTATCCGCAGATCGTCGACGCCGTGTTGGCGGCCGCCTCGGCGCGTCCCGCGCAGGAGGACCGGCGATGACGGCACCTTGGCACGCCGACCCGTTCGATCCGGAGCGGTACGAGCTCCGAGAGCCGCCGCGGTTCGACTTCGCATGGCAGCGGCGCGACTTCTTGAAGGCACTCGGCGGTGGTCTGGCCGTCGCCGTCGTACTGGCGCGCGAAGCGAGTGCGATGCACGTCGCGTTTGACGCGGATGCCAACACCGAGGCGCAGCAGCGTCAGCAGCCCGGCGTCGCGGCGTACCTGCACGTCGGGCGGGACGGCACCGTCACGGCGTTCACCGGCAAGGTCGAGGTCGGCCAGGACGCGCGGACGTCCCTGACACAGGCGGTTGCCGAGGAACTGCCCGTGGATCCGTCGTCGATCACGGTCGTCATGGGCGACACGTCGCGGGTGCCTCACGACGCCGGGACGTTCGGCAGCCGGACGACGCCGGCGATGGCGCCGCTGCTGCGGCGTGCGGCGGCGGCGACGCGGAACTGGCTCGTCGAGCTCGCGGCCGATCGACTCGGCGTGCCCGCGTCCGAGCTGCGGATCGCCGGCGGAGCCGTCGTCCACGACGCGAGCGCGAAGTCGGTGCCGATCGGCGAACTCGCGGACGGCAAGTCGCTGGAACGACGCATCGACGCGGAATCACCGCTGACGCCGACCGCCGAATGGTCGGTGCTCGGCCGCTCGCTTCCGAAAGTCGGCGGACGTGCACTCGTCACCGGCGCGCATCGGTTCCCGTCCGACGTGACGCGACCCGGGATGTTGCACGGCAAGGTGCTGCGTGCTCCGGCCTACGGCGCGAAGCTGGCGGCCCTCGACGACGCCGCGGCGAAGGCGATCGACGGCGTGACGGTGGTCCGCGACGGCGACTTCGTCGGGGTCGTCGCTGCAGACGCGGCGACAGCCGGGCGTGCGGTCGCGGCGCTGCGCGCGACGTTCACGCCGCCGCCGACGCCGCCGATCGGCGACGCAGCCCTCGCCATGCACCTGCGGACGACGGGCGGTGGCCGTGACGGCGGAGGGGCCCAAGGTGGGCGGGGCGGTGGACGCGGCGGCGGTGGGCGCGGCGCGGCCGAGCGCGGCGACGTCGACGCCGGGCTCGCGGCAGCGGCGCATCGCGTCGAGGCGACCTTCACGATTCCGTACATCGCGCACGCGCCGCTGGAGCCGCGCGCGGCTGTCGCCGAGTGGAGCGACGACGGGCGGCTGACCGTTTGGACCGGCACGTCGCGACCGTTCGGCGTCGCGGACGAACTCGTGCGGGCGTTCCGGATCGGCGCCGACAAGGTGCGCGTGATCGTCCCCGACACCGGCGCCGGCTACGGCGGCAAGCACACCGGCGACGCGGCGGTCGAGGCTGCGGCGTTGGCGCGCGCGGCCGGGCGGCCGGTCGCGGTGCGCTGGACGCGAGAGGAGGAGTTCACGTGGGCCTACTTCCGGCCTGCGGGCGTCATCGACGTGCGTGCGGGCGTCGACGCGTCGGCGCAGCTCGTCGCGTGGGACTTCCACAACTTCAACTCCGGCGGTGCGGCGCTGGCGCCGCTGTACGAGGTCGAGAACCTGCGTTGTCGGTTCCACACGTCCGACTCGCCGCTGCGCCAAGGCTCGTATCGCGCGCTTGCGGCGACGGCGAATCACTTCGCGCGGGAGAGCACGATCGACGACCTCGCCGCCGCGGTGAAGCTCGATCCACTGGCGTTCCGCCGCGCGAATCTGAAGGACCCGCGGCTGCTGGCCGTTCTCGATGCGGTCGCGGAGCGGTGCGACTGGGGCGCTCCGTTGCCCGAGCGACAGGCGCAGGGGCTGGCGTGCGGGTTCGACAAGGGTGGCTACGTCGCCTGCGCGGCAACCGTCGAAGTCGAGGGGGCGACGTTCCGCGTCGTGCGCGTCGTGACGGTCTTCGAGTGCGGCGCCGTCGTGCATCCGCGGAATCTGCGGAGTCAGGTCGAGGGCGGTGTCGTGCAGGGACTTGGCGGCGCGCTGTTCGAGGCGATCACGTTCGAGGGCGGTCGCGTGACGAACCCGCGCTTCTCGGCGTACCGAGTCCCGCGGTTCCGCGACATGCCAGTGCTCGTCACGGTGCAACTCGATCGCAAGGACCTGCCGTCGGCCGGCGCTGGTGAGACGCCGATCGTTGGTGTCGCGCCGGCGATCCGAAACGCGCTGGCCGTCGCGACCGGCCAGCGCCTGCGGAGTCTGCCGCTGCGGCTCGCGTGAGGTCGGCAGAGATCAGAGCCGGAGCCAGCGTCGCCCGGCGTCGTCGAGTTTCGGATCCGCGGCCTTGCCGTGGTCCTTCATCCGGATCTCGAACGTCGTCTTCGAGACGTCCTTCTTCTCGCCGCGGACGCGAAGTCCCTGCCGGTAGATCGGCTCGCCGTTCGCGCCCTTCGGGTCGGCTTCGTCGGCGGCTTCGTCGGTGTCGTCCTGGCTGCCGATGCGGAACTGCACCCCTTCCGGC
>JAEYTU010000505.1 GCA_023433825.1 Planctomycetota bacterium | reverse complement strand
CGCTGACGCTGCGCCACCCGAACAGCGCCGCCGCGCGGACGGCGGCCGGCGTGCTGATGGATCTCGCGGTCGAACGCGGCGACGTGCTCGCGGCCGCGGAGGCGTTCGGCAAGGCGCTCGGCGAGGCCGCACCGGCGACCGGGATCCTGCGGCGGATGGCCGAGGCCGCGCGACGCGCCGGCAATCGCGCGCTGGCCCAGCGCATCGCCGCGCGACTGGTCGCGCAGCACGGTCGTGAACGTTCCGACTTCGCCGCCGATGGCGGACGCACGTTCGCCGAGGCGCTTGCCGACGCATCGTGGACCGAACCGCTGACGGCGACGCCGCCGCCGCGTCCGACGCGGTTGCCGACCGACGTCGTCGCACAGCTCCCGCCGCGCCTCCCGGGGGCGCTGCTGCAGTTCCTGTTGCCGTCGCGTGTCGTCGGCTTCGCCGCGCCGGCCGACGTGCCGCTCTACGTCGTCTCCGAGGGCGAGCAGTTGCTCGCCTACGACCTGCCGACGGGAGCCACGTTCGGCGAGCCGCTGTTCGCGCTCGCACTGCCGTCGAGCAGCGACGACGAGACGCGGCTGCTGCACCTGTGCGGCGAGTCGCTGATCGTCGCCGAGCGCACGCTGGTCCGCGCGATCCACTACCGCACCGGCGAAGAACGTTGGCGACACACCGCCGACGGGACGCGACTGCTGCGGACGCTCGGCTTCGGTGGCGGACTGCTGCACCTGTTCTCCGAACACCCCGGCCAGGGCGATGGCGGTCAGTTGCTGACGCTCGAACCGACGACCGGCGTCCTGTTCCGCCGCTTCGTCTTCCCGGCGCGCCGCGAGAGCCGCGCACCGATGCTGTCCGGCAGCGAGATCCTGATCTTCGAGACCGGCAGCGCCGCCGAACCGCGCGGTACCCCGGCGTCGAGTGCACAGGTCCTCGGACTCGACCCACTGACCGGGACGACGACGATGCAGGTCACGATCCCGGCCGACACGCTGGAAAAGCTCGGGCTGCGCGACAGCGCGCGACGTTCGCTGCGCGCCGCGAGCATCCAGGACCTGATGTTCGCCGACGCGAACGCCGTCTACCTGGCCGTCGAGGACCTGACGCGCGGACCGGCCGTCGCCGCGATCCGTCGCGACGGGCGTGAACTGTGGACCTGGCGTGGCACCGCGCAGCGCACGCTGCGCCACTTCGCACCGTCGGGCGAACGCGTCGTCGTGCTCGAGTCGGGCAGCAACGGCAGTCACCTCGTGCAACTGCATCGAACCAGCGGCCAGCCGGAGTCCGATCGTCGCTTCGAGGCGAACGCGCGCGTCCTGAACTGGCGTCGCGGTTCACCGGTCAGTCCGTCGCCGTCGCCGTTGCTGATCGCCGAACAGGAAGGCGCGACGCAGTCGCTGACCTGCCTGTCGTCGGACGGCTCACAGCCTTCGTTCCGCCATCGCGTGCCGGCACTCGTCGACTTCCTCGCCGAAGCGCCGGTGTTCGGCGACGGATTCCTCGCGCTGCCGGGCCATCACCGCAGCAACCCGAACCTGATGGTCTTGCAGGTTCTCGACCCGCAGACGCGCAGCTCGCTGCTGCCGAGCGGCGAGAGCTACCGTTCGTTCGAACTCGGCCCGCCGCTGCGGCTGGCTGCGTTCGGCGAACACGTCCTCGTGCAGTCCCAGAACGGGCTTTCGGTCCTGGGCCAGAAGGAGAAGTCGAGATGAGACGCTTCGCCACGTTCGTTCTCGTCCCCCTCGCGATCGCGAGCGGGACCGCGCTGTCCGCGCAACGCCAGTCGACTCCGATCGGGAGCCAGCGCGCGCACGTCGACGAACGTCTGCGGGACGTCGTGGCTCGCGGTCACAAGTGGCTCGCGAGTCAGCAGCACCCGTCGGGCTACTGGTCGCAGGAAGTCGGCTTCAAGCTGAACTCCGACTACCGGATCACGAGTGACGGCCCGGTCCCCCACGTCGGCGTGACGGCGCTCGCGTTGATGAGCTTCCTGGCCGGCGGTCACCTGCCGGATCGCGGCGAGTACGGACAGGTGCTGTCGCGCGGTCTCGACTACATCCTGAACTGCATCGGCGAGAACGGCTACATCTCCGACAACGGCACGCGGATGTACAGCCACGCGTTCGCGACGCTGCTGCTGGCCGAGGTCTACGGGATGACGAAGCGCGCCGACGTTCGTCAGCGACTGCAGGACTCGGTCAACCTGATCGTCGACTCGCAGAACGCCGAGGGCGGCTGGCGCTACAAGCCGTTCGCGCGCGAGTCGGACATGTCGATCACGGTCTGTCAGGTGCTCGCGCTGCGCTCGTCTCGCAACGTCGGCGTCATGGTGCCGGCGTCGACGATCCGGCTCGCCGAGCTGTACGTCGAACGCAGCGCGGTCACCGACGGCGGCGGCCCGTACCGCGGCCTGCACCGCTACGGCGGGATGCTCGAGGAGGGCGGCGCGTTCCGGTACCAGATCCAGCCGCACAGTCGCGCGACGTTCCCGCTGACGGCGGCCGGCGTGACGACGCTGTTCGCGGCCGGCAGCTACGACCACCGCATGGTCGTGCCGGCGCTCGAGTACCTCGAGAAGAACATGGACCACTTCAACCGCTCGTTCGGTCCGGAGGGTCACTACTTCTTCTATTACGGCCACTACTACGCCGTGCAGGCCTTCTACATCGCCGGCGGCGACAAGTGGAACCTGTACTTCAGCACGATGAAGCGCGACCTCTACGCGATGCAGCGCGCGAGCGGCGAATGGCCGTGCGAGACCGGCCCTGGCCCGGCGTTCGGCACCGCGATCGCGACGCTCGTGCTGCAGATCCCCTTCCAGTACCTGCCGATCTTCCAGCGGTGATTCCAAGGTGACGACGACCGAGCCCGGAGCAGCACTTTCCCGCGAGGAGATCGAACGTCTCGGCGCCCGGCTCGACGGCGAGATCGGCGCACAGGCCGCTCGGATCCGTCGTCGTTTCCTCGTTCACGGGCTCGGTTGGCTGGTCGCCGCGATCTGCGCCGTCGGCGTCGTCTACTACACGCTCGATCGCGCGCTCGGACTGCCGGCGCTGGTGCGACTGACGATCACGGTCGCGTTCGCGGTCTACCTGCTGCGCGGCCTCGAGCGGCGGTTGCTGTATCCGATGCGGCGTGCGCTGGCGCGCGACGACGTCGCACTGACCGTCGAACACCGGTTCCCCGAACTCGGTCAGCGACTGATCTCCGCCGTGCAGTTGCGCGACGAGTTGCGCGCGGCGGCCAGTGACCCGTCGCGACTGCGCAATCAGTCACCGGAGATGATCGGTCGCACGGTCGCCGCGGCCGCCGACGCGATCCGCGGACTGCCGCTGCAGTCGATCCTCGATCCACAGCGAACGCGGCGCGTCTGGTCGATCGCCGGTGCGTTCCTGCTGACGACGATCGTCGGCGCGGCGCTGCAGCCGGTCGCCGTCGGGATCTTCCTGCAGCGTGTGTTCGGGCTGTCGGTCCCGTACCCGCGGCAGACGCAACTGATCGTCGAACTGCCGCCGTCGGGGCCCGACTTCCGCGTCGATCGCGACGGTCGTTCGGCGACCGTCACCCTCGCGGCCGGCGCCGACCTGCCGGTCATCGTCCAAGCCGTCGGACTCGTTCCGCGTGACGTCTTCCTCGCCGTCGAAGGCGGCCGCGGACTGCCGCCACAGGTCGCGATGACGGCGCGCGGCGCCGACCGCTTCCGTCACGTCTTCCGCCGCGTGCAAGGCGAGTTCGCGTTCCACACGTTCGGTGGCGACGACGACGAAGGCGATCTCGAGGTCACCGTCAAGGTCGCGTTCCCGCCGCTCGTCGGCACGATCCGCGCGACGTTGACGCCACCGGCGTACACCGGCGCCACCGAGACGACGCAGACCGGCGGGAGTGTCGAAGCACTCGTCGGGACGCGCGTTCGGCTGCAGGTGCAGGCGACCGGCAACGTCGCGTCGGCGGAGCTGACGTTCTTGGAGTCGGGCGAACGTGTCGCGCTGACGCGCGAGCAGGTGCAGGACGACGCCGGGCCGCGCGAGCACTTCGCCGGCAGCTTCACGGTCGATCGCAGTGATCGGTACCAAGTCGAACTCGTCGGCGCCGACGGACTTCGCAATCCGCATCCGGGCCAGTACCCGGTCCTCGCACTGCCGGACCACGCGCCGGTCGGTCGCCTGTTCGTGCCGATCGACGACAGCCTGAACGTGCTGCTGCCGACCGGTTGGCTGCCGCTGCGGGTCGAGGCGCGCGACGACTACCGGCTCGACCGCGTCGTCGCGTCGGTTCGGATGGGCAAGGCACCGACCGTCGCCGAGTTCGAACTGCTGCCGCGCGACACCGGCACGGCCGCGTCGGCGCCGGTCGTGCAGACGATCCTCTCGGCACTCCGCGACGTCCCGTCGCTGTTCGGCACCGAACAGAGCGTCGCCGTCGGCGACAGTCTGACCGTCACGGTCACGCTGACCGACAACCGCGATCCAGCGCCGCAAGTCGTCGAGCTCCCGCCGCGCACGGTCCACATCGTCGGCGAGAGCGATCTGTCGCGGCGAATCGCCGGCCACTTCCGTCGGGTCCGCGAGGAAGTCGAACGCGCGCTCGCGTTGCAGGTCGAGCGCCGCGACCAGACGAAGGACCTCGTCGCCGAGATGGAGCGCGGAACGAGCCAAGCCGAACTGCGGACCGAGGTCACGCGCGTCGAAGCCGGACAAGGTTCGATCCGCGGCGCCGCCGAACGGATCCATCAGGAGTTGATGCGCGCGTTCGACGTTCACCTGTGGAACCGACTCGAACCGGCGCCGGCCGCAGCCTCGGTCGTCGAGACCTGGCAGAGCTTCCACGCCGCCAACCGGGAGCCAACGCCGATGCCGCCCGACTTCTACACGACCGTTGCGGAGGCACGCCGCGCCGGACGGATCGGATCACTGGAGAAGGTCCTCGACCCGATCCTCGACATGGTCACGACTGCCGATCGCATGGCGCGCGTCGAAGCACCGAAGGCGATCGCGATCCTCGGGCAGGCCGGCGTCGCGGCCACGGGCGGAGACCGGATCGGCTACCTTCGCGACCTCGTCGTCGAACAGGACGCCGTCGTCGAGTCGCTGACGCGCTTGCGCGGCAAGCTCGACGAATGGAACGAGTTCCAGGACGTCGTGTCCCAGACACGCGCGATCCTGGACAAGCAGCGCGAGGTCCAGTCGCGGACCAAGTTGCAGACCGGAGACAGGAAATAGATGCCATGACCGACTCGAAGACCAAACGCGCATCCCCGACGTCGTTCGTGCTCGCAGCCCTTGCCGCGACGTTCGCGATCTGGTCGCCGGCGCTGCGTGCGCAGGAGGACACGGCGCAGGTCCGGCGCGACCAGGAGGAGATCCTGCGGAAGACCGAGCGGTTGCGTGAGCTGATGTCGCGGCTGCTCGAGCGCTACGAGCGGGAGGGTCGCACCGAGCAGGCGACGCTGCTGCGCAAGGGGATCGAGCACCTGACCCAACGCGGGTTGATCGAGGCCGTCGCAGGCATTCGCAACGACCTGTCGAACGCGGCGATGGCCGAGGCGATCCGCAAGCAGAACGAAGTCGTCGCGGACCTCGAACGTCTGCTGTCGATCCTGCTCGATCGCCGATCGGTCGAGAGCCTGGAGAAGGAGATCGAGGAGTCGGCGGCGCTGGCCCGCGACGCATCCGAGCTGCTGAAGGAGCAAGTCGACCTGCAACGCGAGACGCGCGAAGCCGCACGCGGTGAGCCGTCGCGAGGCGAACGCGATCTGCGCGAGGCGCTGCAGAGTCTGACCCAGCAGCAGCGCGCCGAAGCCGAGTTCAACCAGCGCCAAGCCGGACTGCGGCAACCCGGGATCGAGGACGCGCTGCAACGGATCCGACGTCTGCTCGACCAGCAGCAGAGGCTCGAAGAGCGCTCGCAGCGCGAACTCGGCGCGAACCCGGCCACCGATCCGAACGCGCAGCGCGCGTTCCGGATGGGCGAGCTCGAACAGGCGCAACGCGAGATCACCGACGAGGGCGCTCGTGCACGCGACCTCGCCGACGCGCGTCGCGCCGCCGAGGCGCTCGCGAAGTCCGCGGCCGCCGCGGATCCGCAACAGACCGAGCGCAGCCGTGCCCAACTCGAAGAGCAACTGCGTGCCGCGCGCGAACGTGCCGACGCGCAGACCGCGCGCGAGTTGAACGAGCTCGCCGATCAGATCGCGAAGGACCAGGAAGGTCGCAGCCCCGACGCGAGCAAGCTCGCCGAGGCCGCGCAGCGGACCGCCGAGGCCACACAGAAGGCCGAACAAGCCACGCGCGCCCGCGCCGATGCCGCGCGGAAGGCGCTCTCGGAACGGATCGCCGAAGCCAGTCGCGATCTGCAGGCGGCCGCGACGCCCGAGGGCGGTGGCACGCCGCCGGACCCGAAGGGCACGAGTCGCGAGTCGCTGCAGAAGGCCGCGGAAGCGCTGCAGAAGGCCGAAGCCGCCGCGAAGACCGATCCCGGCGAGAGCCTGGCCCGCGAGGCAGAGGCGCTGCGTCGGCTCGCCGAGGCGCGTCAGCGGTTCCAGCAGGAGAACCCGAACGCAGCGCGCACGGCGTCCGAGATGGCGGCGCAGGCCGAGCAGACGGCGCGCGACCTTCAGAACCTTCCGCCCGATCCGCGCGCCGAACCCGGCCGCGAACCGCCGGAGCAGCAAGCGGCGAAGGCGCTCACCGAGGCCGAGCAGGCGCTTCGCGCCGCCAGTGAGCAGCTGAATCCCGAGCGGTCGGCCGCCGCCGACGCGCGCCGGACGCAGGACTCGCTGCAGCAGTCACGCCAGAGCCTCGAGAAGAGCGCGCAAGCACTCGAACAGGCGTTGTCGCAGGCGAACGCCGGCCGCGAGCAGGAACTCGCGGCTGCAGCGCAGCGGCAGGAACAACTTCGCGCGCAGGCCGAGCAGCTGCGTCAGCAGATGCAGCAGCAGTCCGGGCAGCCGGAGGGGCTTTCCCCGGAGCAGTCCGAAGCAGCGCGCGCGCAGATGCAGCGCGCGTCCGAGCAGATGCAGCAGGCGCAACAGGCGCTGCAGCAGGGTCGGCAGTCGAACGCCGCCGACCGTCAGCGCGACGCCGCCGAGGCGATGGAGCAAGCCGCGGAGGCGATGGAACGCAATCGCCCGATGACGGCCGAGCAGCGCGAGCGGATGCAGCAACTCGCGCGCGAACAGCAGAAGCTGCAGGAGGACATCCTGCGGCTCGCGCAGCGCGCCGAGGAGCGGAAGAACCGCCGCGCACAGCAGGCCCTCGATCAGGCGTCGCAGTCGGCGCAGCGCGCACAGCAGGCGATGGAGCAGGGCGACGCCGACGAAGCCGAGGAGCAGCAGCAGGAGACCCGCGAGCAGCTCGAGAAGGCGCTCGACGAAGCCGAGGAGGAGCGCGACCGCTATCAGGACCTCCGTGCCGAGGAGTTGCTGTTCAAGATCCGCGACGAGTTGCAGCAGTTCCTCGACGCGCAGAAGGTCGTCAGCGAGGGCACCC
>JAEYTU010000372.1 GCA_023433825.1 Planctomycetota bacterium | reverse complement strand
GTCCAGACGAGGCGGCGGCGGGTGATCATCGCGAGGACCGTTCGAAGCTGCGCCATCCACAGCGCGCGGCCACCGCCACGGCGGAGCGGTCGCAGGCGTCGGCGAGCGTCGCGCACGAGTCGCCAGTCGCGGAGCAGCATCCATCGCGACTTGACCAACGCCGATGCGAGTCCCCGCCGGCGCGTGAACGGCGCGAGCACGAGCACGCACAGGTCGCGCAGCACGATCCACGGCAGGTCGAACAGCAGCAGTGGCCATGGCAGGTTCGCGAACCCCGCGAACACGCCGTTGCGCATCGACCGCGCATCGGTGCGTGGATCGCGGATCCGCTCGAACGACGCGTTCAACCGATGCCGGACGACGGCGCCCGGCACGTAGCGACTCCGGTAGCCGCAGACGAATGCGCGCAGCGACAGCTCGACGTCCTCGAAGTTCGCGAAGAAGTCGTCGCGGAGCACGCCGATCGTCCGCAGCATCTCGGCCCGCAACAGCACGGCGCCGGCGCAGGCACCGATCACCCAGGTCGGGCGCTCGAAGTCGGACGACGGCTCGCCACGCCCGCGCGGCAGAACGTCGAGCGACGGCAGCAGTTCGATGCCGACGTTCTCGACCCGATGCGGCGCGTGCGCGAAGACCATCCGGCTCTGCAGCAGCCCGGCGCGCGGGTGCTCGCGTGCGGCGGCGACGAGTGCCGCGAGCCAGTCGGGATCCGGCGTCGCGTCGTTGTTCAGCAGCGCGACGAACTCGACCGCGGCGTCGTCGAGCAGCGGTCGCAGCGCCAAGTTGACCCCGCCGGTGAATCCGAGGTTCTGCTCGTTGCGCAGCAGTTCGACGCGGTCGCCGTAGCGCTGCGCGATCGCGTCGGCCTCGTGGTTCGCAGAGCCGTTGTCGACGACGACGACGCGAAACGCGACGCCGCGCTGCGACAGGAGGGCGTCGACGCACGCGAACGTGTCGGCGAGCCCGTTCCAGTTCAGGACGACGACCGGAATCGTCTCGACGCGTGCGGCAGGGCTCGCGCCGTTCGTGTCCGCCTCAGGCGGTGCCGAGGGCTTCGCCGACGATCTCGCCATCGAACCAACCCCGTGCACGGGCGAGGGACTCCGGCGTGTCGACGATCAGCGCGCGGCCGGTGATCCGGTGCGCGCCGAGGATGCCGTTGTTGCGCAGGACGAGCGGATACAGGTCGCGGTAGAGATCCTGCAGTCGGTCGGTCGCGACGTGCGTCAGCAGACTCGACTCCAGAACCGCGACGCCGACGTCCAACTCACGCACCGCCGTGTCCTGTTCGCCTTCGAGGAACCGCAGGATGCGACCCGAACGGTCGGCCTCGACGCGCAGCGCGTCGAACGGGATCCGTTCGCCGGGATCCGCGCGCCGCAACGCGAGCGTCGCGACGGCCGGACTCTTGGCGTGGCCCTTCAGCATCCGGTCGAGATCGAAGTCGTAGAGGCCGTCGCCGCGCAGCAGGACGAACGGATCCTCGCCGAGCCAGTCGCGCAGCGGCGGCAGCACGCCCGCCGTGCCCAAGTCGTCGGGGCGCCGCACGGTCTGGACCCGCAGGCCATACCGGCTGCCGTCGCCGACGTGCTTCTCGATCCGAGCCGACTTCGGCATCCGATCGGTCGCGTCCTCGCGGAGGCTGACCATGACGTCGCGCAGCCCTTGGCGCGCGAGCCACGACAGCGTGTGGTCGATGATGGACCGCGGTCCGACGCGGAGCAGTGGCTTCGGAGTGTGCTCGCAGAGTTCCCCCATTCCCTCGCCTGGGCACCCCGCAATGATCACTGCCTTCGTCATGCTCTGCTCCTCGCGGATCCTGCAACGCCGCGCGGACTGCGCGACGCGTCAGCATCGACGCGCAGGTTGTAATCCCCATCGAGCCGGATCCAACCCGTGGCAACTCCCCGGCGGATCGGCGAGCTCAAGGTTTGAGGAAGCGGTAGGCGAGCGCGGTGCGAAACCCGTAGAGCCGATGTTGGCACAGTGCGAAGCGCGCGCGGATGCCGTGACCCGCATGACGCCGAGCGGTCGCGTACGCGTCGGCGAGCTGTGCGGCCGTGCGCACACTGCCCTTGGCGGCGTCGTGAACGCGAAAGACCGCGAGCTCGGCGCGACTGACGATCGGGTCGGCCAGCTTCGCGAACCGGAACCAGAGGTCGTAGTCCATGTCGAGATGGAGGTCCCGGTCGAGCGGCCCGGCTGCGTCCCACATCGCCCGGTTCCAGAACACGCCCATCTGCGGGATGAAGTTCTCCGTCAGCAACTTGTGGTAGCTGAATCGGCGACTCCGCCAGTTCTTGTACGCGACGACGAACCGCGCCGTCGGGCGGTCGTCGCCGTCGATCATTCCCGCGCGCCCATAGAGCCAGGCCGGGCCGCTGCGTCCGGCGAGCCGTTCGACGACATGCGCCAGCGCACCCGGCCGCAGCAGATCGTCGGAATTGAGCCACGCGAGGATCTCGCCGCGGGCCAGCGCCATCCCGCGGTTGATCGCGTCGGACTGACCGTCGTCGGGTTCGAACTTCAGCCGGACGCGGTCCGGCGCCTCGGCGGCGAGCCGCTGAAGGATCTCACGGCTGCCGTCGGTCGAGCCGGGATCGAGCACGATCAATTCGTGCGGGACCGTCTGCGTCAGCACCGAACGCGCCGCTGCCTCGACGAAGCGCGCCTGCTGGAAGCTGGGCATGACGATGCTGACGACCGGATCCACGGGGCGGCTTCATAGCCAGCGTCGTGGCCGCGCGCGACGGTGGACCGTGGCAGCAGCGGTCGGGATCGTTCGTTGGCGCACGGCCGCGCCGAGACCGAACCGATCCCGGGCCGCGATGCGACAGCGCGAGCTGGAACCTCCCGTGCCGCTCGCGACACCGGCTGCGAATGACCACTGCCGGGGAACGCAACCGGAAGACAGTTGCACCACGCGAGGATCCGCGGCACTACCGGCCCACGATGTCGACCGACCGGGCCGCGGAATGCGCCACCAGAGCCGAGCACGTTGCGGCGTTCCTGCTGCAGCACGACCTCGACGCCGTCGTGCTCCGTCGCCGCGGCACGATCGGTTGGCTGCTCGGCGGCGTCTCGTTCCACGTTCGCTCCGACACCGAGGACGCGATCGCCACGGTCGTCGTCACGCGTGACCGTGGTATCCACGTCGTCACGGACCGGATCGAATGCGACCGACTGCGCGACGAGGAGCTGGCGTCGCTGCCGGTCGAGCTGCACGTCGCCGCGTGGACGTCGAAAGCGCCGGACGCCGTCGCGGCATGCCTCGCCGCCGTTGGTTGCCGCGGCACGCACGTGGCGACCGAGACGCCGTTCGGCCG
>JAEYTU010000316.1 GCA_023433825.1 Planctomycetota bacterium | reverse complement strand
CAGAACGCGGCCGGTAGATGCGCGAACGCCGCGACGCGCAGATACAGCACCGCTTGCTCGCGTTCGGCCGGGTGACCTCCCTCGACGAACAGGTCGAACCAGAATCCCGGCATCGACGCGAACAGTCCGACGCAGACCGCGCCGAACAGCGCCGCTTGGATGCCGGCGTGGAAGCACGTGCGCGGCGCCTCGGCCCCGCGTCCGGCGCCGACCTGCCGACCGACCAACGTCGTGGCGGCGCTCGCGAACCCCATCGTGGCGAACAAGATCATGCTGTCGAGCCGCGTCGTGACGCCGAGCGCCACGATCGCCTCGGGCCCGCAGACGTCACCGGCGATTCGCGTCAGCGCGATGATCGCCAGCGCGCGCACGAGCATCTGGCCGGTCTGCGGCAGACCCCGATGGAACAATTCGCGACGTTCGCCGGCCGGCGCACGCAGCCCCGGCCAGACGAATCGCAGCGCATGCGAGGCACGGGCGATCCACCAGAAGCCGACGACGGCGGCGACGCCGCGCGCGATCACCGACGCATAGGCAGCACCGGGTGCGCCGAACGCCGGGATTCCGAGCCCGCCGAACATCAGCAGGAAGTTGAGGCCGAGGTTCAGCACGTTGGCGCCGAGCAGCAACGCGACCGGCATCGCCGTCTCGCCGTTCGCGCGCATCGTCGCCGTCGTCATCATCAGCGCGAACATCGTGACGCAGCCGAGTTGACTGACGAGCAGATAGTGGATGCCGATGCCGCGGGCCTCGCCGACGACGCCCTGCATCTCGACGCTCGGTACGACCAACGCGGCGCCGATCAGGCCGACGACGACGCCGAGCACCAGCATCAGGACGTTGCACCGCGACGAGATCCCGCGCGCCGCGTCGGTGTCGCCGGCGCCGAGCCGTCGGCTCATCGCCGCGAGTGCCGCGATCGACACACCGTTGCCGAGGATCATCGGCAGGAAGTTCACGGTCGTCGCGACGTGCACGCCGGCGACGGCATCGGGTCCGAAGCGCCCGACCATGACCAGGTCGACGAGATTGACCGCCGCGTGCGACGCCATGCCGAGCGCCAGCGGAAGTCCGACCTTCAGCAGCGTCCACGCCGGACGCGCCGTCAGCAGTGCGTCAGCGCTCACGCGCCTTCTTCACGACCGCGCGAACCTCGTCCATCAGCGTCGGGCCGTGCCAGATCCAGCCTTCGCGAATCGTGTAGCGCACGCCGCCCGAACGCTCGACGCGATCGCCGACGCGGACGTCGGCGCCGGTCGGATACAGCAGCTTCAAGTTCGCGAGCGGATTGCCCTGGACGAGGATCAGGTCGGCCGACAAGCCGGGCAGGATCCGTCCGAACTCGCGTTCGCGTCCCAGCACCTTCGCGCCGTGATACGTCGCGTGTTTGACGACCTCGAGCGGGTGAAAACCGGCCTCGTGCTGCAACTCGAGCTCGCGGATCAACCCGAATCCGTAGAGCAAGTAGATGTAGCCGGCGTCCTCGCCGGTCGTGATCACGCCGCCCAACTCGGCGAACCGCCGCAGCGCGCCCATCCAGAGCTGATAGCTCTCGCGCCAGTACACCTCGTCGGTCGTCGTCCAACCGAGGAAGTAGCTGCCGTGATTGTCGAGGTTCGGCGCGAAGAACTTCTGCAATGCCGGATGCAGGTGGTCGGCGAACTCCGGCTTCGTCTGCGCGCGCTGCAAGTCGCGGCTCGCCTCGTAGACGGCGAGCGTCGGACTCCAAGCGACATTGCGTTCGACGAGTTCGCCGAGCACGGCCTCGAGCCGCTGCGGATCGGCTTCGCGCCACAGTCGGCCGCCGTAGCGGAAGCGCTGCACTTCGTCGCTGTACGTGAAGTCCGGCGGGAACGACTGAACGCCGCGCAGCGCCGCGTCGGGGATCCCGTACCAGTGCTCGAGACTCGTGATGCCGGCACGCGCGTAGGTCAACGCGTTCGACTCGCCGACGCCGATGTGCGCCGTCGCGCGCAGATCGGCCGCGCGCGCCTCGCTGAGCGCCGCTTCGAGGACGTCGGCGCGGTAGCTGAAGTTCGACCAGAACTTGATCCCGTCGGCACCGCCGCTGCGGATCGCCTGGACGCGCGCGCGCGCCTGGTCCTCGTCGTGCGCCGCCCCGAACGACTGGTACAGCAGGATCCGCGGCGACGGCATCTCGCCGCGGCGCGCGCGTTCGCGCAGGCGGATCGACCGCGACATCGAGCTGCCGAGATCGCGAATCGTCGTGATGCCGGACGCGACCCACAGGTTGAGCTGGTACTCGGCCGGCATCGGGATCCCGGCCGACGCCTCCTGCAGGTGCGCGTGCGTGCTGACGAGACCCGGGAGCAGCCAACAGCCGGTCCCGTCGATCGTCGCCGACGGGTCGTCGATCCGGCCGTCGACGATCTTTCCGTCGCGCACGAAGACGTCGGTCGGGCCGAACGGCGGCGCGCCGTCGCCGCGCACGACGTGGACGTTCTTGATCGCGAGCGTCGCCGGACGCTTGCCGTGCAGTGCCGCGGGCGTCGATTGCGCGACGAGCGGAGTCGCGAGGCACAGAGCGGCACAGAGGAACGCGATGCGATGCGGGATGCGCGCCATGGGCGGCGAAGCGTAGCGAGCGCGCGTGTCACGCGACTAACGCGACAGACGGATCCTTCCCGACGCCAGCAACACGCCGAACAAGATCAGTCCGAACCCGACGAACGTGTGCCAGTACAGCGGCTCGGCGCCGATCGTCGCACCCATCGACAGCGCAATGGCCGGCGTCACGTATGCGATCAACGCCAGACGATTGGCCGGCAGGTGGCGCATCAACCAGAAGTAGATGCCGAACGTCATCACCGTTCCGACGAGTGCCAGATAGACGATGCAGAACAGCGCCTCGCCCGAGTACCGGATCTCGGCGTCGCGTTCGATCGCCAGCGCGCCAATCGTCAGGACGATCGCGCCGAGCAGCATCGCGTTCCGATTCAGCAGCATCGCACTGACGCCGCTGCCGTGCCGTTTGATGGCGATCGTGACCGCCGCGACCATCAGCGGACTCGTCATCAACAGCAGACCTGCGGGCACGGCCTCCGGTCCCGCTTGCCGCAAATCGGTCTGGAACAACGAGACGATCCCGACGAAGCCGAACACGAATCCCGACCACTGCGCGCCGCGCAATCGCTCGGTCGGCAGGAACAGGTGCGAGCCGAGCGCCATCAGCAGCGGATAGATCGCCCACAAGACGGCACTGAGTCCGGACGGCAGATGGCGGCCGGCCGCGTAGATGACGGCGAACGACGTCGAGAACTGCGTCAGGCCGAACGGCACCCACAACCACCACGGCGGCGGATTGCCGCCCTCGACGCGGCGCAACCACGGCGCCAGCGCGAGCATCGTCAAACCGGCGACCCATAGGCGCGCTGCGGCGGCCGTCAGCGGCGGAACGTCGTCGACGTTCCGCTTGATGACGAGCCACGTGCTTCCCCAGATCAAACAGAGCGTCGCGAGAGCAATCAGTGCGGCGCGCGTCGACAGCTTCGCGCGGCCAGGAGCTTCGCTCACGACGTCGCCGGCACTTCCCAGATCTCGCCTTCGCGCAACAACTCGTCGAGCGTCTCGTTCTTGCTCTGCGCGCTCTCGATCTGCGCGCGCACGCCCGACTCGAACGTCGGGCGCGTCACGTCGCGGAACACGCCGATCGGCACCGGGAACTGACGTTCGTCGATCGTCGCGAGCGACATCGGCAGCGCGAGGTCGCCGGCCTTCTCGTCGAACACGCGCGCGTTCGCCGCATCGACGATCTCGGGCCGCATGTGCTCGTCGAAGCGCAGTCCCTTCGCCTTGCCGGCACCGAACGTCATCGGCTTGCCCTGCTCGAGCATCAGGATCCGCTCGTCGCGCACCGACTTCTCGGTGAAGCCGGCAAACGCCTTGTCGTTGAAGATGTTGCAGTTCTGATAGATCTCGACGACGGCCGTGCCTTCGTGCGCCGACGCGCGCGCGATCATCGCTTCGAGGTGCGGCGCGAAGACGTCGATCGACCGCGCGATGAACGTCGCACCGGCGCCGAGCGCCAACGACACCGGCGAGAACGGGTAGTCGACGGAGCCGATCGGCGTCGACTTCGTCTGCTTGCCCTGCTCCGACGTCGGCGAGTACTGGCCCTTCGTCAGTCCGTAGATCCGGTTGTTGAACAGCAGGATCTTCAATCCGACGTTCCGCCGCACGGCGTGGATGAAGTGATTGCCGCCGATCGACAGCGCGTCGCCGTCGCCGGTCACGACCCAGACGTCGAGGCGCGGGTTCGCGAGTTTGACTCCGGTCGCGATCGTCGGCGCGCGGCCGTGGATCGTGTGGAAGCCATAGGTCTCCATGTAGTACGGGAACCGGCTCGAACAGCCGATGCCCGAGATGATCGTCGTCTCGTGCAGCGACTTGCCGAGCTTCGCGAACGCCGACTGCACGGCATTCAGGATCGCGTAGTCGCCACAGCCCGGGCACCAGCGGATCTCCTGGTCGGACTTGAAGTCGGCCTTCGTCAACGGGGTCGGTGTCGCAGTCATGTTCGGTTCCTCAGTTGGCTCGGGTCGCGGTGGCGCTCTTCATCCGAGCGAACAGGTCGACGACGGCGGCCTCGATCTCTTCGCTCGTGAACGGCCGCCCCTGCACCTTCGACAGCGGCTCCGCGTCGATCAGGTAGCGCGCGCGCACGAGCAGCGCGAGTTGGCCCAGGTTCATCTCGGGGATCAGGACCTTGCGGTATCGCTTCAGCAGATCGCCGAGATTCGCCGGCCATGGATTCAGATGGCGCAGGAAGCACGCGGCGACCGACAGGCCCTGTTGATGCAGTCGACGCAGCGCGCCGGTGATCGCGCCGCGTGTCGAACCCCAGCCGAGGATCAGCAGGTCGCCCTGCTCCGGGCCCAGCACCGTCGCCGGCGGAATGTCGTTCGCGATGCCGGCGATCTTCGCGGCGCGCGTCTTGACCATGTGCTCGTGATTGGCCGGCTCGTAGTTGATCGCGCCGGTCACGTCCTGCTTCTCGATCCCGCCGATCCGGTGCATCAGCCCCGGCGTGCCGGGCACGGCCCACGGGCGCGCCAACGTCTTCGGGTCGCGCTTGTACGGCAGGAACTTCCCGTCCGGCCCGTTCGGCTCGGTCACGAACTTCACGGGGATCTCCGGCAGCGACGACGCCGTCGGGATGCGCCACGGTTCGGCGCCGTTCGCGATGTAGCCGTCCGACAGCAGGATGACCGGCGTCATGTAGCGGATCGCGATTCGCACGGCTTCGTACGCGGCGTCGAACGCGTCGGACGGCGTCGTCGCACAGACGATCGGGACCGGCGACTCGCCGTTGCGTCCGTACATCGCCTGCAACAGATCCGCCTGTTCGGTCTTCGTCGGCAGTCCGGTGCTCGGTCCGCCGCGCTGGACGTCGATGACGACGAGCGGCAGTTCGGCCATGACGGCGAGGTTGATCGCCTCGGACTTCAAGCAGATGCCCGGACCGCTCGTGCTCGTCACGCCGAGAGCGCCGGCGTAGCTGGCACCGATCGCCGCGCCGATCGCCGCGATCTCGTCCTCGGCCTGGAACGTCACGACGCCGTGATTCTTGTACGTCGCGAGCTGATGCAGGATGTCGCTCGCCGGAGTGATCGGATACGAGCCGAGCACGATCGGCAGGCCACACGACTTCGACGCCGCGACGAGCCCGAGGCACAGCGCCTGGTTGCCCATGATGTTGCGGTACGTCCCGGGCTGCATGAACGACGCCGGCGGAACGACGTACGACGTCTGGAAGAGCCCGGTCACCTCCGCGTAGACGTGCCCGGCTTGCAGCACGGCGCGATTCGCGGCGACGAGTTCGGGCTTCTTCTTGAACTTGTCCTCGAGGAACCGCAGCGACGGCTCCATGTCGCGGTGGTAGAGCCAGTACAGCAGGCCCAGCGCGAACATGTTCTTGCTGCGGTCCTTCGCGCGGCTGTCGAGCGGGTGACCTTCGAGCGCCTTGCGCGTCAGGTCCTCCAGATCGACCTCGACGACGCGGAACCCGCTCAACGAGCCGTCGGTCCGGGGATCGCTCGTGTACTTCGCCTTCTTGAGGTCGACCTCCGACCAGCTCGACGTGTTCAGGATCAGGATCCCGCCGGGCTTCAGATCGCGGATGTGCGCCTTCAACGCGGCCGGGTTCATCGCGACGAGCGCGTCCGGTTGGTCACCGGGCGTGTGGATGTCGAAGCTCGAGAACCGCAGTTGGAACGCCGAGACGCCGGGCAGCGTGCCGGCCGGCGCACGGATCTCGGCCGGGAAGTCGGGGAACGTCGCGAGGTCGTTCCCCATCAGCGCCGTCGTGCGCGTGAACTGATCGCCGGTCAACTGCATCCCGTCGCCGGAGTCGCCGGCGAAGCGGATCACGACCTGTTCGAGTTCGGTCAGGGGTCGGGCGGCCGAGGTGCCGCCGGCAGAGGAGTCCATGGCTTCGCGTCCGGGTCCGGGAGATGGCGTTCGCAGCGAGCGACGACGCATGCGCGTCGCGCCGTGCGCCGGGAAGGCGGCGGAATATAGGCACGCGCGTTCGGAGGCGATAGCCAGACGTCATACTCCGCGCCTTCGCATGTTCCCGTTGCGCGATCTGCTGCCGCCGGCGGCGCCGCCGGTGACCAGCCGCGCGCTCGTCGTCGTCTGCGCCATCGTGTTCGTCGTCTCGCTGAGCGACCTCGAGTCGGCGCTGCTGCGCTACGGCGCGATCGCGCAGATGCTGACCGGGGCGGCGCCGGACGGTCCGCTCCTGGTCGCCGACGACGGGCGTTCGTGGCTGCGCGTGTGGACGCACATGTTCCTGCACGCCGACTGGTTCCACCTGATCATGAACCTGTGGTTCCTGTGGATCTTCGGCGACAACGTCGAGGCGCGGGTCGGGCGCGTGCGGTTCGTCGCGTTCTATCTCGTGTGCGGGCTCGCGGCGCTCGGTGCGCAGGTGCTCGCGCAGCCGGGGTTCACCGGACCGATGATCGGCGCGTCGGGTGCGATCAGTGGGGTGCTGGGTGCGTACCTCGTGTTCTTCCCGCGGGCGAAGGTTCAGACGCTGCTGATCCTCGGGTTCTTCGTGACGGTCGTCGTGCTGCCGGCGTCGGCGTTCCTCGTCTACTGGTTCGTCTTGCAGTTGATCGGCGGTGCGATGGATCGCGGTGGCGGCGGCGGGGTCGCGTTCTTCGCGCACGCCGGCGGGTTCGTAGCGGGCGTCGTCGGCGCGTTGCTGTCGCGATTCTGGGCACCGGTGAAGAAGCCGCGTCGGATCGAGGTCAAGTGGGACGCGCCGGGGGACCGAAGGCGGCTTCGATGATGCGTTCCTGGACAGCGGTGCTCGCGTGCGCGGTGGCGTTGGCCGCGCAGGAGCCGCATGTCCCGCGGGCGGCGAACGCGCCGCGACAGATCGAAGGGCACCGCCCCGTGGCGCGGGCGACACCGGACGAGATGTGGGCGCACGTGCGGACGGCGGCGCAGCGTTCGGCGGCATTCCGGGCCGTGCACGCGAAGCCGGCGCGGGTCGCGCCGCTGCCGCGGCCGCCGGGAACGTCGGGGCCGTTGGCGGTCGTGCTGGTG
>JAEYTU010000293.1 GCA_023433825.1 Planctomycetota bacterium | reverse complement strand
GTCTGCCACCACGTGTCGACGATCGAGCAGCGCCCGGCGCCAACGACCTCGTGGTACCAGCGCCAGATCTCCGGATTGATCGGCTCACCGACGCTGCCCAGGATCTTCAACGAACGTCGCGACGACCGATGCACGAACGCGTCGCCGGCCTTCGCGATCGCGCGCAGCGCCGTCGGTGCCGTGTAGAACGTCGTGACCTTCAGATCGTCGACGACCTGCCAGTACCGACCGGCGTCGGGATACACCGGCGTCGACTCGAACATCACCGTCGTCGCGCCGTTGCAGAGCGGTCCGTAGACGATGTAGCTGTGGCCGGTGATCCAACCGACGTCGGCCGCGCAGAAGTGGACGTCGCCCTCGTGCCAGTCGAAGACGTAGCGATGCGTCGTCGCCGCGTAGAGCAGGTATCCGGCCGACGTGTGCAGCACGCCCTTCGGCTTGCCGGTCGATCCCGACGTGTAGAGGACGAACGACGGTGACTCGGCGTCCATCCACTCGGCCGGGCAATGACCGCGCTGCCGCGCCATCTCGTCGTCGAGCCACAGATCACGTCCGGCTCGCATCTCGACCAACGCGTCGGTGCGTTGCGCGACCAGCACCCGGTCGATCGGCAGCCCTTCGATCGCACGGTCGACGGTGTGCTTGAGCGGGATCCGTTTGCCGCCGCGCAGCCCTTCGTTCGCCGTCACGACGATCTTGCACCCGGCGTCGAGGATCCGATCGCGCAGCGAGTCCGCCGAGAACCCGGCGAAGACGACCGAGTGCACGGCGCCGATCCGGACGCAGGCGAGCATCGCGTAGACGACCTCGGGAATCATCGGCAGGTACAGGCAGACGCGATCGCCGCGGCGCACGCCGTGCTGCAGCAGCACGTTCGCCATCCGGCAGACGCCTTCGTGCAGTTGGCCGTACGTGATCGTGCGGTAGTCGCCGGGCTCGTCGCCGACCCAGTGGATCGCAGCCTGGTCACGTCGCTGCGGCAGATGTCGGTCGACGCAGTTCCACGCGAGGTTCAGCTTGCCGCCGAGGAACCACGCGAAGTCGCCGCGCGCGTAGTCCTCGTGCCGCACGGTCGAGTACGGGTGGAAGAACTGGATCGCGCTCGCCATCCGATCCCAGAAGTCGTCCGGATCGTCGATCGACTGGCGGTAGAGCTGTTCGTAGTCCTGTCGCGACGCGACGTGCGCCGTCCGCGCCAGCGACGGGGGAACCGGATACAGCGGATCGGTCATCGCTCTTTGCCTCGGCCGTCGATCACGGCAGGTCGAGTTCGATCGTCAATCGGTCGGCGGAATGCTCGCGAACGCGGAGCTCGGACGTTCCGAGTCCCGCACTGCCGGCCGGGAAGCGGATGCGTCCGTACAGCAAACCGCCTTCGAGCGGCGGTGCCGACGACGGCACGAACGTCGTCGTCCGCGGGAACGGGCCGCGCGGCGGAACGTGCAGCCAGACGCGATCGTCGACGATCCGCATCCCGAAGCGATCGCGCAGCGCATCGCGCAGCATCGGCGGCCACTTGCGCTCGAGAACGTCGCGCGCCGCGGCCGCATCGTTGGGGACCAGGGTCGCGCCGTACTCCTGATCGCCGAGGTGGCGCAGCGACACCCACCCACTGAGGTCGGGCAACATCGCGCCGATCGTCCGGACGAGCAGTCGTTGGCCTTCGCCGGCCAGTTGCGCCATCAGGCTCGTCGCGTCGCCGAGTTCGGACGCGGCGACGAGCCACCGCGCGGCGACATCGCCCTGGACGCGGAACGCGAACTGCGCCGACGCGTGCGGTTCGTCCGACGGCAACGGCAGGGGTGACGCCGGACCGCGGATCAGATCGAGCGGCCCGAAGCCGTTGCCGCTGCCGAGCAGCGCGCCGCGCGCGCGCGTTCCGTTCGGCGTCGTCGCGATCCCGAGGACGAGAGCACGGAGCTCGCGGACGCCGACGACGCGCAGCAGGTCGCGCAGATAGCCCTCGGCCATCGCCGCTCCGCCACCGCGATCTCCGGTGTCGGACGCGCCGCGCGCGAGTGCGGCGTCGAGAGCGAGCTGCAAGTCGACGAAGAGCACTTCGTCGGCGTTCGGTTCGACGAGCGCCAATGCGTCGCGGAACGGCGTCGACGTCGCGAGCGACGACCAGCCGACCTCGATCTTCGCATCGGCGAGGAACGCGATCCCCGAGCCGTTCGACGACGGCACGGCGATCTCGGCGAACCGCAGCGACGACATCGTCTCGCGCAGAAACCGAACGCGCTCGGCGTCGGGCGGACCACCGTCCTTGCGATACAGCACGCAGACGGTCTGGCCGGGCAGGTCGGCGGCGAACGCCGGCACCGACGCGCGATCGCCGGTGCAGGCCGCGACGGTCATCGCGACGACGAGACCCGCGGCGACGTGCATCCGCGCCGGCGACCTTCGTGCCTGCACGCGCGCTAGCCCTTCGACCGAAGCCAGTGAACGAGCATCCGGACGGCGGACCCGGTCGCGCCGCTGCGGAAGTAGTCGCGCGAACGACCGCCCCACGCCGTGCCGGCGATGTCGATGTGCGCCCACGGCGTCCCTTCGACGAAGTACGACAGGAACGCGGCGCCGGCGATCGTCCCGTTGCCGTCGGACGGGCTGTTGATGTTCTGCAGGTCGGCGAAGCGGCTCTTCATCTGCTCGCGGTGCTCGGGCCACAGCGGCAACTCCCACATCGGTTCGTCGGCGACCTTGCCGGCCTCGACGAGTGCCTTCGTCAACGCGGCATCGGTGCCCATGACACCCGCGCACTCGTGGCCGAGCGCGACGATCACGGCGCCGGTCAGCGTCGCGAGGTCGACGATTGCGTCCGGTTCGTAGGTGCGCTTCGCGTAGGCGAGCGCGTCGGCCAGCACGAGCCGGCCTTCGGCGTCGGTGTTGATGATCTCGACCGTCTTGCCTTCGAGCGACGTAAACACGTCCGCCGGGCGATAGGCGTTGGCGTCGGGCATGTTCTCGG
>JAEYTU010000285.1 GCA_023433825.1 Planctomycetota bacterium | reverse complement strand
GTCCGGCAGCGTGTCGCCCTGGCGCTTGCGGTACTGCACCGCCCGCTCCTCGAACCGCTGCGCAACCTTGCGGACGACGCCGAACAGGAAGGTCCGGAAGTTCGGCGCCTTCGCCGGATCGAACCGATGCAGCGCTCCGTCGGGACGGAAGAAGTCCAGGAACACCTCCTGCACGGCGTCGTCGACCTGACCGATCGCCGGCGAACCGCGCCAGCGATGCGCGAGCGATGCGCGCACGATCCCGAGATACGTCTCCGCGAACGCGCCGCGTGCCTGCGTGTCCCCGCTCGCGGCGGCATCCAGCATCGTCCAACAGGTCAGTGGCGGCTCCACGGCGTCGCACTTCTCGGCAGTCGGTCCGTCGCCGTCAATCCATCACTCCAACGCGGCCGAACGCGGCGCGCCGTCGCTCGCGCCGACCACGACCGGGACCGGGCTCTCGCTGCGTCGGCGCAAGGCCGCGACGGCAGCCTCGGTCGCGAACTGCTCGCCGCCGATTCCAGTCACGAAGCGCCCGCCGCGCACCTCGCCGCGCAACTCCATTGCGCGCAGCTCGCGCAACAGAAGTCGCCACGGCACCGGGAACCGCTCTTCCTGGACGACGGCCAGCGAGACGACGCCATGACGTGCCAGCAGCACGCGCGCGCCGTGGTCGACGTTCGCCGGCACCGCCGGTGCCGCCGCGACGCCGTCAGCGACATCGGCTCCGGCATCGGTCGGCACGAGACTCCAGCGCCCGACCGCGTGCACCGGGAACTGCCGCCGACTCGCGGCGATCGCCAACTGCCGCAGCGCGCCGAACGAATCGCAGGTCGCGACACCAGCGCCGACGAGTTCCTCCAAGGCCGCCTCGAACCAGCTCGGCAGCAGGCGACTCCGGCTGCGCAGCTCCGCCGGGAACATCGCGCCGTGCGTCGACAGCAGCGCACGCAGCGTCTCGGCGTCGGCACCGAGTGTCGGCGCCGTTCGGCGTGCGGCGTACCAGCCGAGCCAGACGTGCAGATCGGCCCGCGGGACGATCGCGATCCCGCAGCGGGACAGCGGACCGCCGAACGGACCCGACAACCGCAACCATGCGAACTCGCCGCTCAGCGTCGCGGCGTCGAGCCATTCGCGCCGGTAGTCGTCGACGCGCTCGTGCAGCACGTCGGTCTCCCACTCCCCGGGTCGGAACTCGAGGCCCGCAAGCTGCGCGAGCGTGTCGGCGACGCCGCGCGGACCGGTTCGCCGCGTCTGTGGATCACAGCCTTGGAAACGCCGCCGGAACGTCTCGAACTCGGCCAGCGACACGGGCCGGATCGCGCTGCGAAGTCGCTCGACCGTCGCCCGACGAATCCGCGCGAGCAGGCGGCGATGACAGACGACGGTGCGTCCGGCGAACCGTGCACGCAGCACGGTGCCCTCGGCTTCGAGCGAAGCGATCGCCGCCTCATCGTGTTCCGACAGTTCGTCGAGCGCGACCGGGCCGACGGCTTCGAGCCGACCGCGCCACGCGGCGACCGGCTCGCGATCGGCCTCGACGGCGAACCACCGATGGCCATCGCGCACGACGCGCCCCGCAGCGACGAGCGCATCGACGAACGGCCGCCACGCCGCGGCGATCTCGCCGTCGTCGAGCCAACCGATCCAGGTCAGCGTCTCGTGCAGTTCCTCGGCGTCGCGCGGATCCGGCCAGCACTCCGCACGAACGCGCGCGACGGCGTCGGGATCGAGCGCCGAGTCCTCGCCTTCGTGCGCGCTGGCGCCCCGCTGCGCGCGGACGACGGCTTGCGTCCGACGTTCTTCGAGCGGTGCATCGTCGAGGAACGCGTACGGCATCGCGTGCAGGATCGAATCGGCGAACGGCGACGGCGTCGCCGAGTCGACCTCGCGCAGCGAGATTCCGCCGTCGCGGATCCGCGTCAGCAGCGCGAGGAACCGATCGACGTCCATCGCCTCGTGCAAGCAGTCGTCGATCGTCTGGGCGACGATCGGATGTTCGAGCGGCACCGGGATCGGGCCCGGCGGCAGCGTCTCCGGACACGCTTGCACCTGCGGGAACGCCGCCGCGAGCGCGTCGTCGGCTCGCATCCGGAGGATCGGCGCTGGAACGCGCCGCCCGCCGCCGAACTTCTCGATCATCAGCGCGCGCGTCGCGTTCCATCGCCAACGCGCCTGGAACATCGGCGCGGCAAACAACGCCTGGACGAGCACGTCGCGCGCCGTCGACGGATGCAGGAACGACCAGACGTCGCGCAGTTCGAACGAGTGCATCGGGCCGAGCGAGATCACGATCGCCTCCTCGTTCGCGGCAGCCTGCAACTCGAAGCCGTAACCGACGCAGAAGCGCTTGCGCAGCGCGAGGCCGAACGCGCGGTTGACGCGGACGCCGAACGGACAGTGCAGCACGAGCTGCTGGCCGCCGCTCTCGTCGAAGAACCGTTCGAGGACGAGCTGGTCCTGCGTCGGCACGACACCGAGCGCCTCGCGCCCGGCGCGGACGTACTCGGCGATCTGCTCGGCAGCAGCCATCGGCAGGCCGCACTGCTTCGTGAGCCAGTCGACGTCCTCGCCGTGGCTGCGAACGAGACTCGTCGTGCGGCCGAGCTCGGTCGACCGCGACGGCCCCTCGGCGACCCAGAACGGCAGACTCGGCGGAACGCCTTGCGCATCGACGACGCGCAGGACGCCGCGTTCGATCCGGCGGATCTGCCAACTCGCGTTGCCGAGCTGGAACACGTCGCCGATCGACGACTCGATCGCGAAGTCCTCGTGGACGGTCCCGATCGGCAGGTCCTCGGGATCGAGGACGACGCGCCAGTCGGCGTTGTCGGCGATCGCGCCACCGGACGTGATCGCGGTCAACGCCGCCCGACGCGTCCCGCGCAGCCGCGCGCCGACGCCGTCGCGATGCAGCAGCGCCGTGCGGCCCTTCGCATGCAGCGCGACGACGGCATCGAACGCCTCGCGTTCGAGCGATCGGTACGGCCACGCGCGGCGGACCGACGCGAACAGCTCGACCTCGCCGATCGTCTCGGCCGCAGCGGCGGCGACGATCTGCTGCGCGAGGATGTCGAGCGGCGCGATCGGCAGCCGCGTGACGTCGAGATCCCCGCGCGCGACGGCGTAGCCGAGCGCCGCGACCGTGATCAGCTCGTCGCGCGTCAACGGGAACACGCGCGCCTTCGGCAGCCGACCGGGGCCGTGTCCGGCACGACCGATCCGCTGCAGCAGCGTCGCGATCGCCGAGGTCGGACCGAGTTGCACGACGAGGTCGACGTCGCCGACGTCGATGCCGAGTTCGAGCGATGCCGTCGCGACCAGCGCGCGCAGCTCGCCGGCCTTCAATCGCCGCTCGGCGTCGAGCCTGCGCTCGCGCGACAGGCTGCCGTGGTGACTCGTCACGACGTCCTTGCCGAGCCGCTCCTGCAACCGGGCCGCGACGCGCTCGGCCATCTTCCGCGTGTTGACGAACACCAGCGTCGTCCGGTGCGCGTCGATCAGCTCGATGATCCGTCCGTAGATCTCGTTCCAGATCTCTTCCGAGCAGATCGTCCCGAGTGGCGCACCGGGGATCTCGACCGCGACGTCGAACTCGCGCAGGTGACCGCCGTCGACGATCACGCACTCGCGGCCGTCACCGACCAACAGTCCCGCGGTCTCCGACATCGGGCGCTGCGTCGCCGAGAGTCCGATCCGCTGCAGCGAGCCGCCGTCACTCGTGACGAGTCGATCGAGTCGTTCGAGCGACAGCGCGAGATGGCTGCCGCGCTTGTCGCGAGCGAGTGCGTGGATCTCGTCGACGACGACCGTCCGCACCGACGCCAGCATGCGTCGACCCGACGCCGTCGTCAGCAGGATGAACAGCGACTCCGGCGTCGTGACGAGAATGTGCGGCGGCGTCTGTCCCATTCGGCGACGTTCGTGCGCCGGTGTGTCGCCGGTGCGGACCTGCACGCGCACAGCCGGCAGCGACGGGTCGAGCGCGCGCACGGCGTCGAGCGGGACGAGCAGGTTCTTGCGAACGTCGTTCGACAGCGCCTTCAGCGGGCTGACGTAGAGCACCGTCGTCCGATCGGCGAGCGCGTCGCCCTGCGCGAGCAGGCCCGACAGCGCATGCACGAACGCGGCCAGCGTCTTGCCGCTGCCGGTCGGCGCGGCGATCAGCGTGTGCGACCCGGCCCGGATCGGGGGCCAGCCTTGCCGCTGCGCTGGCGTCGGCGCGCCGAGTTCGCGTTCGAACCATGCGGCGAGCGCCGGATGCAGGTCGTCGATCACGGCTTGAGACTACGTCGAGGTGCGGGCGCCGAACACCCGGGCATTGCCCTGCGTCCCGACGATTCAGCCGCTCGCCGGCTGGGCCTCGCACGCCCGCTTCAGATCGTCGAGGTCCTTCACGCACTCGGCGAGGATCCGCTTCGTCAGCGGCTTCATCAGGAACCCCATGACTTTCGCCACGAACGTCAGCGGCGTGCCCTCGAAGCGCATCGTCACGTCGGTGGCCGAGGGCCCGGCCTCGACGAAGCGGAACGACGATCGGTAGCGGCACCCGTGACTCTCGGCGCCGACCTCGTAGCCGTGCGGCGGATCGAACGCCGTGATCGTCATCGTCTCGGTGTGCTCGCGGCCGAACATGACCCGCGTCTCGCGAAACGTCGTGCCCTTGCCGATCGGGCCATCGGTCAGGACCTCGAGCTTGCGAATCGCGGTGACGACGTTCGGCGCGTCGCGGAGGTCGCTGAATCGCGCGAACACGTCCGCGCGCGGCGCCGCGATCCGGCGGGTCACTTCGATGCTCGGCACGTCAGGCTCTCCGGTACCGGACCTCGACGACCTTCGTGCCGGTCTCGCCGATCGGCAGATCGTGCACCTCGAGGACGAACTCGTCAGGACCGACGAAGCGCCAGACGTACTTGACCATCTTGTCGTGCTCGCCGGTCAGGTACTCGTCGAGCGTTCCGTACGTCAGCAGGGTCTTGCCGTCCTGCGTCAGATCGCCTTCCGAGCGCAGCATCGCCGTGTCCATGCTGCTGACCGTCGTGACGACGTAGCTCATCTTGAAGTTGTCGTAGCCGATCACGACGAACGTCTGCGCCGGCATCCCCATCATCGTTCCGGTGCCGCTGCCTTTGACCCAGCGGCCGTCCATCAGCCAGTCGAACTCGGCCGTGCCGGGTTCGGCGGGCGACGCGTTGCCGCCCATGAAGATCCGCGTCTCGGTCTTCCACTTGCCGAGGAAGCGCTTCAGGTGTGCGTGGTGCGGACCCGGCTGCGTGTAGCGGCGCGCCGTCTCCATCATCTTCTGCATCTCCTGCGAGACCTTCGGGTCTTGCGGATCCTGCGGGGCACGAACGTCGGTCGAAACGGTCCACACCGAGAAGCCGACTGCACAGGCGAGGCCGGCGGCGAAGCCGGTCAGCAACGGAAACGTCATGGCAACCTCACGAACGGGAACGAGGAACGGGTACGGAGCCGGTGGACGCAGTGCTCACGGCGCGCTTTCGCGCGCGAGTTCGGCGAGGACCGCATAACGGAGCTGCAGACAGCCGGGCGCGGCGAACGGATCGCGATGCGTCGACGACGCGACCGGTAGACACGCGCACGCGAGCCCGAGCACGAGCGCGAGTCCGAGCCCGCTTCGCACGCGTCCGTGGCGACGACCGAGTGCGTCGAGCGCATGGAGTCGCGTCACGAGCGCGCCGTGCCGTGTCAGGAAGCGAAGCCCCGCCGGCAGGACGCGCGGGCGCGCCGTCGAGAGCAGTGCGCGTCGGTAGCCGTCCGGGTCGGCGGCGGCCGCGAGTCGATCGCAGGCGATCTCGCGCAGCAGCGCGAGGCGGCGCGCGCCGACGTGGACGACCGGGTGGAACCACCAGACGGCGCGCAGCAGGCCGATGCCGAACGCGCGCCAGGGGTCGCGGCGGACGACGTGCGCGCATTCGTGCCGCAGCACGGCATCGAGCGCCGCACCGCCGCGCGTCGCCAGTTCGACCGGCACGACGATCGTCGGACGCACGATCCCGATGACGCAGGCGCCGTCGACGATCGCCGAGACGAACGTTCGTGGCGGTTCGACGGCGCCGATCGCCGCGGCGGCGCGGACGGCCGCTCGTGCGACGCGACGGTGCAACTGCGCCGAGCCGACTCCACCGACGCGGGTCCACCGCCGCGCGCGTCGCGCCGCACACGCGGCGACGGCGAGCACGACGAGGACGCCGATCAGCCAGACGACGAACAGCGTCCCGGCGAACGTGGGCGCGTCGCCGGCCGCCTGCGGCACGACGGCGGCGATCGAGGCCGCCGGCACCGGCGGCGCGAGCCACGGCGGCAGCACGAACTTGACGACGACGAGCGACCACAACACGGCGGCGAAACGCGGCCCGAACGTCGGCGACGCGAGCCGGTCGACGACGACGACGACCAACAACAACGGCAGCGACTGCACCGAGACGGCGGCGAACCAGGCGAACCACGCGTCGCAAGCGAAGCTCATCGATCGCGCTCCGCCGCAGCGCCGCGGTCGTCGCGTTCGTCGCGTTCGTCGAGGTCGGCGAGCATCGCGGCGAGCGCGTCACGGTCCTTGCGCGTCAGCTTCGCCTCGGCGGCGAAATGCTGGACGAGCGCGCCGACCGTCCCGTCGAACGCCTTGTCGAGGAGCGACCGCAGCGCCGAGCGCCGCGCCGCGTCGCGGGTGATCCTCGGCTCGTAGAGGCTCGTGTTCGCGCGCATCCGAACGTCGAGCGCGCCCTTCTCGACGAGGCGGCCGAGCAGCGTCTTGACGGTCGTGTAGGCCCATCCGGTCTCGTCGCCGACGCGCTCGAGAACGTCACGGGCGCTCGCAGGGGCGGAGTCCCAGACGGCGTTCATGACCGTCCACTCCGCGTCGCTCAGTTTGACGGTGGTTGCCACAGTTGTCGCAGCTTCTACCACAACTGTAGTAGATGTCCAGCGCGAAGTTTCACGTCGGCGCCGGTTGCTGTTCGGTTCGACGGCGATTCGACACTCCCCCTCCCACCCGATCCCCCGTCCCGAGATCCGCTCCGACCCGATGAGAACCGACGACCGTTGGCGTGACGCCGTTCGCACGAAGATCGATGCCATCGAACATGAACTGCGCCGCACGGGCGCATGGCAGGTCGAACCGCCGTCCGACGCGCAGCTTGCCTTCACGGCTCCGTTCGGCGCCGACCGGCTCGCGTTCCGGCAGTGGCTGCAGTTCGTCCTGATCCCGCGGGTCCACGACGCGCTCGACGGGCGGAGTGCGTTCCCCGGGGCGAGCGCCGTCGCGGCCTACGCCGTGCGGGAACTCGACGGCGAACGCGACGCCGATCGGCTGCTGCATGCGCTCGCCGAATTCGACGCGCTGTTCGGGCCGGAGCCGATCGCCGCCGCGAACCCGCCCGAGGTCCGCGCGGTGCACGACTTTCTCGCGGCGCTGCGCGACGGCGACGCGGTGCGGGCGCGGACGTTCCTCGTCCGACGGATGCGCAACGACCCGACGTTCGAGCCTTCGGCGCCGGTGCAGATCGAGTCGTTCACGACCGCACCCGCCGAGCGGCATCCCGACTGCTGCGTCGTCCGCACACGCATCCAAGGCGTCGAGGCGTCCGGAGCGACCGCCGAACAGTCGATGCCGTTCGTCCTCGTCGACGAAGACGGCGCGTGGCGGATCGATCTCGAGCGCAGCGCAGGAATGCAGATCACCGGCGATCCACACGCCGGAACGGCCGCGATCGAGGCGGCGATGACGTCGGCGCTCGATGCGATGACGACGGGGCTTGCCGACGTCATGTCGGGGATCGGCGACGCGATCGGCGACGCATTCCAAACCGCGGCGAACGACGACCGCGCTCAGTCAGAGCGGTGGTTCCGAGACGAGGGTGAACCGGTGGCGGAGGCCGCGTTGCGCGAGCGGCTCGGGCACGACGTCGATCTCGTCGTCGAGTTGGACGAGTTCGCGCTGGGCGACCGAACGGCGCGTCGGCTGCAGCGCTTCGTCGTCGACGAACTCGATCATGCGTTCGCTCTGCTGTCCGGCGCCGCGCACCGGTGGTCCGTCGACGATCTCCGGCGCGTCGGGATTCGCGCGACGAAGGACGCAGCCGATCGCGGGCTACGGCGAATCGACGATGCGCTGGTCGTCGCGGTCGATCCCGCACTCGACGACGATTGGTTGCGTGCGCCGACGCTCGCCTGCGTGATGACGCTCGAAGCGACGCCAGATCTCGCCGAACGAATCCGCTACGGATTCGAACGCGCGGGACGATGGGCCGACACGTGGCGCGACACGCATGGCGTCCAGGCGACGTTCGACGTCGCGTGGCGGCAGTTCGTCCGCGAGGACGACGAACGGACGGCGTGGGCGTTGCACCTCGCCGTCGAACAAGGCATCGAGCCGCTCGGTGCAGCGATTCTCGATGTCCTCGCCACGACCGAAACGATCGTCGAACGCTTCCGCGAGGAACGGCTGCAGGTCGTGTTGGAGTTCGTCGACGACCCGGAATGGCGTGCGATCCAGTTCGAGGAACGGTCGCTCGTCGTCCGGATCCACGTCGCCGAAGGTTTCGGCGACGGAATGGACGCGGCGCAGTTCGCCGCCGAGATCACGAAGGCCGTGACCGGCGCGAACTGACGCCGCCGAGGACGTGGTTCAGCGACCGCGACCCGCGGGGTCCTGCGAGCCGCCCTTGTCGCCGCTCCTGTCGTCCGACTTGTCGCCGCTCTTGTCGTGCTTGGCGCCCTTCTCACCCTTGTGGAGCGAATCGCAGATTCGCTCGGCGTGATCGAGGTGCGTCTGCATCGTCGACTTCGCGGTCTCCAGCGTCGAGCGGAGCTGCGGCGAGGCGTGCTTGCCAAAGACGCTCAACGCGTCGACGGCATGCGTGTGCGAGGCGACTTGCATCTGCATGTAGCAGGCGTCGAACTCGGCACCGGACTTCGAGGACAGCTTCTGCATCGAGGTCTCGAGGCACTTCGCGTTCAGCTCGCGAATCAGTGCGACGTGATCGAAGCCACCCATGCGGGCGCTCGCATCGGTCGGCCGGCCATCGCCGACACCACCCGGACGATTCGTCTCGCCCGTGCGTTCGCCGCTGCGTTCGCCGCGCTCACCGGCGCCGACGCGATCGCCGGGGCGGTTCGCACCCGGCATCCCACCGACGTCGCGACCGGCCAACGGCTGCAGCTTCGTCGAGAGCTCCGTGTGATCCTTCATCGCCTTCTGAGCGAACTGCTTGACCTCGTCGCTCGACGCGCGCTGCGCGGCGAGTCGTGCGAGCGCGATCTCGTTGTTGTTGGCGGACAGCACCATGACGGCGATCACGCGATCGGCTTCGGCGTTCGCAGTGTCGGTCGTGCGCGTCCGATCCTGACCTTGGGTGTCAGGGCGTTGCGTGCCGGCGGGCGGCTGCTGGGGGCGGCCGGTCGTCGGGTCGTTCTGTGCGGCCGCAGCCGTGACGAGCAGTGCCACGGGCAGGGCGTAGGTGAGGAGCTTCATGTTGATGTTCCAGTTCGGTTGGGGCGTTGCACGCGCAAGAGATTCCGGCGCGTCGACCGAGCGATCGCAATCGCCATGCCCGCTCGCGAATGCACCAGATCCCGTGCATGCACGCCGATCCGCGCGTCAGAACGCATCGCCGAACGTTTCGCTTCTACAAGTGGGACCGTCGCCGCCGACGCGCGACGCTTCGCCAACGCGAACTACGAGCCGACCCCGATCGTCGACTCGTCGACGGCCGCTCCATGCCGATGCCGATCTGCAGTCGCACCGAGCTCGTTGCCAGCGAGGGTGCCCTCGGCAGCGGCGTCGCCGTCGGCGTTCGGCCGCTCGCGCAACGTTGCGACGATCGCCATCGTCGCGACGCGCTTCATGACACGGAACGCGTGATCCTGCACTTTCGCGAACAGGTGGCGCTCCTCGCGACGACCGTTCGACGCCGCAGCGCCAGACTTGGTCCGCTCGCGCGTGCCGCGACCGCGCAGCGCGCGATCGAGTCCGAGACCCGAGAGGAATCCGGCGACGATGGCCGCACCCAAACTCGACCACGGACGACGACGCACGATCGGACGAACGTCGAG
>JAEYTU010000236.1 GCA_023433825.1 Planctomycetota bacterium | reverse complement strand
GACGGCGACGCCGCAGACCGGCGGTGCCGCCGTCGGCGCTGGCTTCGTCCGCGTCGTCGCGCGGGGCGGCGACGACGGCGCGTTCGTCGTCATGGCCGACGACGGCGTCGGCTTCGACCCAACGCAGTTCCGGTTCGTGACCGGCTATGTCCGACGGACGTCGACACCGCCGAGCGACGCGCCGATGCACGTCGTCGTCGACGTCGGCTCGCGCCGCGTCGAGTTCCCGCTCCCGGCGCGCAGCGGCGACGACTGGCAGCGATTCGCGATCGACGTCGCCACTGCCACCACGCCGGCCACCCGCGCCGCAGCGTTGCGGATCCGCGCGCCCGCTGGCGCGACGTTCGACCTCGACGACGTCGCGATCGTTCGCACGGCCGAGCTGACCGACGGCGATCGTCTGCGCAGCCTGACCGAGCGCTTCGCGGCCGGGCTCGACGACGCCAACGCCGCCGAAGTCGAAACCGCGCTCGCGACGATCGACGCCGCAGCGCTGTCGGCGCAGGACCACGTCGACCTCGACCTGCTCCGTCACGCGCTCGCATGGCGCCGGATCGAGCCGACGCTGCCACGCAAGACCCCCGGCGAACCCGGCGGCGAGGCGCGTCTCGTCGCGATGCTCGCGCACCAGCACCACCTGACCGAGACGCCCGACGAACTCGCCGCATTCGGACGCCGCGAGATCGCGCTGCACCAGCAACTGCTGCAACAGCTCGCCGAGAAGATGGCGCCCGGCAGCGACTGGCGCACCGTCGCGGCGCGGCTGCGCGACGACCACCCGACCGCCGAGGCATTGCCGGCGCTGGCCGAGCGCTACATGCGCGACGCGATGCGATTCACGATCGAACGCGGCCTCGTCACGGTGCCGATGGCGGCGCGCGACGCGCGCGTGAATCCGGTCACGACCGGTGAGCTGTCGCGCACGTACGCGTTCGGCGGCTACGGCGGGATCCGCCCCTCGCCCGACGGCTACGTCGGCACGTACTTCGTCTCGCCGCCGGCCGATTGGATGAACGACGAGCAGGCGAGCGAACGGCTGCGCGGCAACCATCGCGCGTGGACGCAGGTCGTCGCGCTGCACGAAGTCGTCCCCGGCCATCACCTGCAAACGGTCGTGCACGCGATGCGGCCGTTGTCGACGTTCCGCCGCGGCTTCTACTCGACGGTGTTCGCCGAGGGATGGGCTCTCTACTGTGAAGAACTGATGCATCGCTCCGGGTGGTTCACAGACGACGCGACGCGGTTCACACAGTTGCAGATGCGCCTGTGGCGCGCCGTGCGCGTGCTCGTCGACGTCGAGTTGCAGCGCGGTGCGATCACGAAGACGGAGGCCGAGCGGCTGTTCGTCGACGAGGCGGCGCTCGATCCGGTCAACGCGCACGCCGAGGTGCTGCGCGACGTCGATCACGGCACGCGGCCGCTGTCGTACCTGCTGGGATTCCGGCGGCTCGAGCGGCTCGTCGAGCAGACGAAGGCTCGCGAGGGCGCCGCGTTCCGGCTCGACCGGTTCCTAGACCGCGTCCTCGCGTTCGGCCCGGTTCCGCTGCCGGCGATCGAGCGGGCACTGCTGCGATGACGGAGTCCGAGACACACCGAGCTCTCGTCCAGGAGGCGCTCGCCGGGAGCGGGCAGGTCCGATTCCAGACGTTCCTCGAGACGTGCATGCCGATTGCCGATCTGCGCGCGGTCGCAAAGCAGTTCGGGCTGTCGCCGAAGGGCGGGTATCGGATCGAGCGTGCGCCCGCGAAGGTCCTCGCGGCACTCGTCGTCGAGACGAAGTCGGCCGAGGTCTACGACGAACTCTGCAAACGGCTCGCGCGCGCTGCGGCGACGCCGGCGCCGGCGGGGGACCGCGACGGCGGCGGCGAGGAGGCGATGCGGCAGATCGTCAAGCTGCACGAATCGGCGAAAGGCCATCTCGCCGATCAACTCGAACGCGAACGCGAAGGCTCGGCGCGGCTTCGCGAACGCGAGGGCGCGTTGCGGCGTGAACTCGAATCGGCGAACGAGGAACTCGCGCGACGCCGAGCGGCGCTGAACGAACTCGCGCGCGCCGTCGATCGCCCGCCGCAGGCCGTCGACGCCGGCGACGTGCAGCGACGATTGCACGAGCAGCAGCGCGAGATCGAGTTCCTCTCGCAGACCGAACTCGGGATGCGTCACCGCGAGGCCGAGCACGTGTCGCTGATTCGCCTGCTGGAAGCGCGTGTCGAGGAACTCGAGGAACTCGTTCCGAAGGGGCGTCGCAAGAAGGACACGAAGGTCGACGCCGCGCCGCGGCTCGCCGAGGGGTTCCGGCTGCCGCGCTTCTTGCCGAGCTTCTACAAGGCGCTCGAGGACAAGACGCGGCGCGCGGCCGAGCAGGCGCTGCAGGCGGCGCTGCTGTTCTGCACCGAGGGTCCGAAGTACCCCGGCCTCGAGGTCAAGCCACTCGAAGGCCAGGAACTCTGGAGCCTGCGCGCGTCGCTGAAGCTCCGCGTCTACTTCCGGCCGACGGCGGACGGCGGCGTCGACTTCCTCGACGTCGTCGATCGCGAGGACCAGCACACGGCGCTGCGGCGCTGGAAGGAACGCTGACGTCGCGCGTGCGACCCCGCGCTCGCGTTCACTTGCCCGGAGCGGGTGCCGGCTCGAGCTTGCTGAGGTTCACGCCGACGACGAGGACGCCGACGACCGTGCCCTTCTCGCCTTCCTTCGCCGGCGGGACGACGACCGGCACCGAGAGCTGGACCTGATAGGTCTGCGACGACTCGTCGAACTCCTGCTTGCCCTGCCAGCTCGAGCCCTTCGTGAACGACACGTCGAACTTCGCGCTGCCGGCGTGGATGTAGCTCGTCGTCTTCTCGAGGAACGCGACCTTCTCGCCCTTCGCACCGTTCAGGAACAGCTCGGTGACGAGACCCTTCGTGCTCTCGACCTTGGCTTGGAGGAGCTTCGCGACGGCATTCGTCTGGAACGCGACGACCTCGGGTGCGCGACGACGCAGCTTCTTCCACTCGTCGTTCGTCATGCCGGCGATCGGTCCCTTCTTGTTGTGGTCCTGCACGGCCGCGACGACGACCTTGTCGCTCGCCCACTTCGCGATCTCGAGCTTCAGCTTCTCGAGTTCCGCCTGCACGGCGGGCGTGATCGACTTCTCCTCCTGTTGTGCGGGTGCGGCGGCGCAGAACAGAACTGCCGCGAACGCGCATGCTGGACCGATGCGAATCATTGACTAAGCTCCTTCCCGTAGTTCGATGGACGCGGGGCTATCGGCAGCGACGCCGCGGAAGGTGATGCCGGCGGACGCGCGGTCGGCCACCCGCGGCGGAAGTCACCTTGCTGCCGGTCCTGCTGCCCCCGTATCCGCCATACCGATTCCCCGACCCGCGACGTGCGGACGGCGAGGGACTGGTCGCGATTGGCGGCGACCTGGCACCGGAACGGCTGCTCGCCGCCTACGCGGCCGGGATCTTCCCGTGGTCGAGCGAGGACATGCCGCTCTTGTGGTGGAGTCCGGATCCGCGCGCGATTCTGC
>JAEYTU010000165.1 GCA_023433825.1 Planctomycetota bacterium | reverse complement strand
ACGAGAATGCTCGGCCACGGACCTTCGACCCAAAGTGTGAATCGGGGGACGCCTTCGCCCTTCTCGCGCACAACGAGTCCGGGAACCAACGCGCGCAGATGCTCGGCCGCTTTGCGGACGGAGTCGTCCGTGAACCCGAGCCGATCAGCATTACTTGGACCGCTTTTGGCGCGGACGTTTGCGAATCGCGCCAGCGCATCGAGGGTCTCCATCAGCTCCGGCAGCTCCACCGGATGCCCTTTCCGCGGTTGACGAAGGCCGACTGCGTAGAGCAACGCGAGCACCGCACCGCGCCGATTCAACGCGCGGTCGCGTGCAGCCTTGCCGCTGTCGAAGTGCGCGCGATACCGACCCTTCTTGCCGAGCAGCAGTTTGAACGGAGGAGCCGGCTTGCCGACGTCCGGACTCCACTCCCGCGCCTGCATCAGTCCGCGCAGCGTCAACTCGATCGCAGCGTGCGGACCCGACAGGTCTGCATCCGCCGCTTTCGTCACGCGTAGCCACCCCGCTTCGGTCAGCAGCAGAATCGCAAACCGCACTTCTGCCGGCGATGCCTTCTTGCTTGCGTCGAACTCGACGACGAGGTCGCGCACGAGCTGTTCGTTGTCGGTGCTCGGATCGACGCGGTCGATCCCAGGCCCCAACCGCTGCGCCAGCAGCAGCAGCAACTCCTTCGTCAACTCCTCCGACTTCGCCGACTTCCGCGCATTCGCCATGCTCGCGACCTCCGAAGGCGCGGAAGACTAGCGTCGCGTCAGAACTCGACGTCGCCGGCCATCTCCTCGGGGACGAGGTTGATGTAGTGCCGGCTCGCGATCCCCGGCGAGTTGCCCATCAGGCGCGCGATCTTCAACAGCGAAACGCCCTTGCGGGCGAGCTGTGAGCCGAACGTGTGGCGCAGGTCGAGGAACCCCCACGGCACGCCGGCCGGCCGCAGCAGGTCGCGCAGCTTCCGGCTGACGTTGTCGGGATCCCACCGCGCGCCCTGTGGCGACGGGAACAGCCAGACGGACCCGCGCCGCAGCGTCGCGCGATGCGCCACCAGCACCGCCCGCAGCCGCGTCGAGATCGGCAACTTGCGGTCGCGCTTCGTCTTCGGCTGCCACGACTCGCCGCGGATCGTCTTCGCGCGCACGCGCAGCAGCCCCGGCGCGCGGTCGAGCTCGACGTCGTCGACCGTCAACCAGCACAGCTCTTCGCGACGAAGGCCCGCGAAGACGGCCGTCGCGATCAGCGGCGCGATCCCGTCGCCGGCGACGAGGCCGAGCAACTCCTCGACCTGCGCGAGACTCAGGAACCGCGGGTCGCGTTCGGGCAGCCGCGGACGCGGGATGTCGGACACGATGTTGCGCTCGACGTAGCCCTGCCGCAGCGCCCACCGCCAGAACGCATGCAGGATCTCGCGGTGTCGCAGCAGCGTCGCCGGCCGGCGGCCCTTCTTCGCCTCGGCGGTCAGGAACCGTTCGACGTCGGGCGTGCGGATCGACGCCAGCTCGACGTCGGCCGGCAACCTCGCGAGGAACGCGGACAGCCGCCCCTTGTCGTTGCGGATCGTCTTCGCCCGCTTGTGTGCGAGCGACCACGCCTCGTACTCGGCACGGATCGCCGCGAGCGATGGCGGCGCGACGACGGGAGCCGCGAACGGCGCAGCGACGGTCTCGGGTTCGCGAGCAAGCTCGACGACACCCACGCCGGCACCAGCATCGACGACGACGCCAACCACCCCACGAACGAGCCGCTCACGCTGCCACTTCGCTTCGCGCTGCACACGCAGCTCTTCCGCGACCTTGCGATTCGTCGTCGCCAACGACTCGCGCACCTGTCTTCCGCCTTCGCGATGCCGGATCCACCAGATCGCGCCACGCTTGAACAACGTCGCCATGCAGTCACCAACCCTGGCGACCCACCCCTCCAACACCGGCTACCGCAGCGTGAACACAGTGCATCCGCGACGCATGCGGACGCGCTCGTCCACGCCGAGTGAGCACAAAACGAGCACATTCGTCGTTCGGTGCCTCCCGAAACGGCGCAGGGTGGGCAGGCCTAAGAGCCTGACCACCCTGCACTTGCAACTGGTAGCGGGGACAGGATTCGAACCTGTGACCTTCGGGTTATGAGCCCGACGAGCTACCGGACTGCTCCACCCCGCGTTGCGAGGCGAGGAGGTTAGCCACCCACCCTCAGAACGCAAGCAACAAGACGGAGGAACTTCAGTTGCCGTTGCGCAGTCGCACCAACGTCGCTTCGTAGCGGCGACGCATCGGCTCGGCGACGTCGGCGCCGGTGAACAACTGCGCGTGCGTCTCCAACCATCGAACGGCTTCGCCGCGGCGCGCGGGGTCAGCTTGCTGGATCCACTCGGCTGCGCTCAGCAGTCGTTCGCGGAATGCCGGCGCGGTCGGCGGCGTCGCCTCGCGCGCGGCGTCGATCAACGCGATCGCTTCCTTGAACGCGGCGGCGCGCTGCAGCACGCCGGCGACCTCGACGAACAACTCGAGCATCGGCTCGGTCAAGCCGTTGCGTGGCAGCGCGTCGAGCCAACGCTTCGCCTCCAACGCGGACTCCGGCGTGCGCGGCCCGAACGCGGCGCGCGCCGTCGCCAACAACAACCGCATCCGCGCCGGACCTTCGGCGAACGCCGACGTCTGCAGCAGCGGCTGCGCGAGATCCTTCGCACGAGCGAACTCACCCAACTCGACGAGCGCTTCGACCTGCAACACGGCGACGTCGACGCCGACGAGCGGAGTGCCGGCCGACTCCAACTCCCGTAGCGCGCGCACGACTTCCGCCGCCTCGCCGCCGCCGGGCGTCTCAGGGTTCCTCGCGAACCCCTCACCCGGCGCACGCAGCAACGCCGCTTGCACGATCAATCGCATCGCCGCGGCGAACGGCTCCTTCGCCTCCTTGTCGGCCGACAACTCCGCCGCGCGCTGTCGCGAGCGCAGGTACCGCAGCTCCGCGCGTTCGCGCAGTTGCAGCAGCACCTCGGCCGCGCGCAACCATGCAGCCAGTTCCAGCGTCGGGTTCGACGCCAGCGACTTCATCGCATCGAGCAGCAGAACGCGCCGGAACTCCTGCCCCGGGTGCGGGCCGGCGCGGACGTGTTCGAGCAGCTTGTCGGCGAGCCGACCGACGACCTGCCCCGCAGTGACCTGATCGGACTTGCTGCGAACGACGTCGAGCACCGTCTTCAGGATCGCCTCGTTCGGCTCGGTCAGCAGCCGTTCACTCGTCGCCGCGAAGATGGCGGCGTTCAACGGCGCCGGATTGAGCAGCGGCGGTGCCTCCGGCAGTTGCAGCAGCATCGTGGCCGCCTTCTCGCGCAGCCGCGGCGCCGGGTCCGCGAGTCGCGCGAGGACGATGTCGACGTACGCGCGGTAACGCTGTTCGTCGATCGTCAACGCGCGCAACGCGACCAGCGCTCGCTCGCGCAGTTCGACGACTTCGGTCGCGTCGGCGATCAGCGCCTGCAGCGGCGCAAACGCCTCGCCGATCAACGCCTGGTCACGGTCGCGCAGCACCAACGCCTGGATTGCGCTCTCGCGGACCGCACGCGGCGCCGTTCGGTCGAACAGGATCGACTGCAGCGTCGCGAGCCAGACGCTGCGATCGGCGGCGTCCGCTCGCGGTGCCGACCAACCGCGCGACTGCAATGTCGCGAGCGCCTGCGACAGCACTTCGATCTGCCCGGTCGACAACGCCGTGCGCGCCGCAGCGACGACCAACGCGCGATTCTCCGGCGTCGGCTGCCGCCGCAGACCGAGCAGCGCCGCCATCCGCATCGGTGGCTCGCCGTTCTGCAGCGCGTCGCGCAGGTAGCCGTCGGTCGTCGTTCGCAGCGCTTCCTTGTCGGTCGGCTCCAGCAGCACGGCCGCCGCTTCGAGCAACGCCGCGCGATCGGGCGGCGGCGGGTCCGACGCGAGCAAGCGGTGCAATGCTTCGAGGAACGCGACGCGCTCCGCCGGTGCTCCGCCGAGCTTCTCGGACGTCGCGACGACCGACGAGAGGCGCTGCAGCGCGAGTCGGCGGACGCCGCGCGGTTCGTCGTTCAGCGTCAGTTCCTGGATCCGCTTCCACGAGACCTCGGTGCGGCTCGCATGGGCGACGATCAGTTCGAGCGTCAACTCCGACCGATGGCGCGCCTCGTCCGCTCGCAGCGCGGCGAGACGATCGCCCGACGCGCGCGCGGCCGCTTCGGCGAGTTCGAGATACGTCTTCCCGCGATTCGCCTCTTGCCAGCGCTGGAACGCGGCGAGATCGGCGAACGGCTCCGACGCGAACGTCAATCGCTGCAGCGCACTGCGCGCCGCGGCACCGACGTTCGGATCGGCGAGGCACGCGGCGAGCAGCGGCGCGACGTTCGTGCTACGGCTGTCGGCGGCGGCGGCGATCGCTGCCAGTCGCAGGAGCGGGTCCTCGCCACCGAGCACGGCTTCGATCCACGACGCGCGTTCGAACGCGTCGGTCGCAAGCCATGCGCGCCGCACCGCGCTCGCGAATTCGCCGGGGACACCGTCGCCGCCATAGCGCCGAACCAACGCGACGCCGTAGCCGCGGCGCCGGCGCTGCGCGGTGTCGACGGCGGCGGCTCCCCCGCCATTGCCGCCGGCGTGGCCGAAGATCGGGTCGTTCGGGTTCGCGAAGCGCTCGGCGAGCTCGTGCAGCAGGTATCGACAGACGCCGTCGGGATCGTCGCCGCGGTCGAGAACGCCGATCAGCGTCTCGTGCGCGAGTTCCTCGCGGAGCCCGAGCAGTTGTTGGACGGCGCGTTCCCGCGACTCGCGGCCCTCGGGGCCCGGCA
>JAEYTU010000130.1 GCA_023433825.1 Planctomycetota bacterium | reverse complement strand
GTGTCGGGCGAACGAATGGTGAAGGTCCTCGACGTTCCCCGCGTGCCGATCGTCCTGACCGGTGCGATGCGGCCGTACGTGATGCGCAACACCGACGCGCTGCAGAACCTGACCGAGGCGTTGCTGGCCGTGCAGATCGTCGCGCCGGGCGTCTACGTCGCGATGCACAACCAGGTGTTGCGGTTCCCCGGCGTCGTCAAGGACGCCGAGCGGGGGACGTTCGTTCGAGCATCCGGTCGGTAGCTTCGACGAGTTCGTGCACGATGCCGGGCTCGAACGCCGAATGGCCGGCGTCGGGGACGACCCGCAGCTCGGCTTCGGGCCAGACCTTGTGCAGGTCGAACGCGCTCCGCATCGGGCAGACGACGTCGTAGCGCCCCTGCACGATCACGCCGGGAATCTTGCGCAGCCGATGCGCGTCGTGCAGCAGTTGGTCGTCGCGCGAAAGGAAGCCGCCGTGGACGAAGTAGTGGCACTCGATCCGGGCGAACGCGAGCGCGAACGCCGGGTCCGCCGTGCGCTGCACGTTCGCCGCGTCCTCCAGCAGGTAGCTCGTGCGACCTTCCCAGACCGACCAAGCCTTCGCGGCGGCGAGTTGTGCGTCGCGATCGTCGCCGGTCAGACGACGGTGGAACGCCGACATCAGATCACCGCGTTCGACCTCGGGGATCGGCGCGACGAACTGCTCGAACAGGTCGGGGAACAGGTGGCTCGCGCCCTGTTGGTAGAACCACAACAGCTCGCTGCGGCGCAGCAGGAAGATCCCGCGCAGGACGAGACTCAGCACGCGTGACGGGTGCCGCTGCGCGTAGGCCAGCGCCAGCGTGCTGCCCCACGAGCCGCCGAACACGTGCCACTGCTCGATCTTCAGGTGCTCGCGCAGGCGCTCGATGTCGGCGACGAGATCCCAGGTCGTGTTGGCTTCGAGCGACGCGTAGGGCGTGCTCTTGCCGCAACCGCGTTGGTCGAACAGCACGATCCGATAGCGCGTCGGATCGAAGTACCGCCGCATCCGCGGCGACGTGCCGCCGCCGGGTCCGCCGTGCAGCACGACGACCGGCACTCCGTCGGGGCGTCCGCACTGTTCGAACGCGAGTCGATGCAGATCGGAGACCTGCAACGTGCCGCTGGCGAACGGCTCGATCTCGGGGTGCAGCGTGCGGCGGGACGTCATCGGCGTGCGGTGCGTCCGACACCGTTGCGCTTCGTCGCGGGCTTCTTGGTCGGGGCCTTCTTCGCGACCGTCTTCTTCGCGACCTTCGTCGCGACCTTCTTCGTCGCGATCCTCTTCTTCGCGACGGTCGCCGTCGCGGTCACCTTCGCCTTCCGCTTCGTCGCCGCCGGAGCGCTCGCCTGCAGCTCGGCGAGCTTCGCGAGGACCGCGGCCGCATGGCCGTCGGCGTTGACCTTCCGCCAATGCGCCGCGACGTTGCCGTCGGGGTCGATGACGACCGTCGAACGGATCACGCCGATGCTGCGCTTCCCGTAGAGCACCTTCTCGCCGTAGGCGCCGTAGGCCTTCATGACCGAGCGGTCGGCGTCGGTCAGCAGCGTGACCTTCAGCCGGTACTTGTCGGCGAACTTCCGATGGCTCGCCGCGTCGTCGCCGCTGCAGCCGAGGACGACCGCGCGCTGCGTCGCGAATGCGTCGTGCTGCTCGGTGAACTGGCACGCCTCGACGGTGCAGCCCGGCGTGTCGTCCTTGGGATAGAAGAACAGGACAACGTAGCGCCCGCGTAGGTCGGCGAGCCGGACGGTGTTGCCGTCGGCATCGGGGAGTGAGAACGACGGTGCCGGGGATCCGATCGCGAGCATGGCGCGCATGGTGGCGACCGTCTCGTGCGAAGCAAGGCGGCGCCGAGCGCTTCGACGGGTACCGTTCTGCGCTGCATGTTCGTCGTCGCCCGTGCAACCGTCCTCGTCGTGTGGCTGCCGCTGCTCGCGGTGCTCGGACAGGACCCGGCGCCGCGCGCGCTCGCCGCGCCAGCGGACCCGATCCCGGTACTGCTCGATCGCTACTGCCTGCGTTGTCACGGCGGCGGGACCGAGATCGAAGGCGATCTCGATCTCGTGCGCCGACCGTTCGCCGGCGATCCGGCCGAACTCGCGTCGATCGCGCGCGAGCTGCGCGAACGGATCGCCAGTCGCGAGATGCCGCCGGCCGACGAGCCGCGGCCGACCGACTCGGAACGCGAGCGACTCGTCGCCTGGGCCGAGTCGCTGCGCCGCGACGCCGCGGCGAAGGTCGCGATCGATCCGGGTCGCGTGACGATGCGGCGGCTGAGTCGGTTCGAGTACGGGCGCGTCGTCGCCGACCTGTTCGGGATCGACGGTGATCCGGCCGCTGCGTTCCCGGCCGACGACCTCGGCTACGGGTTCGACAACATCGGCGACGCGCTGTCGTTCTCGCTGCTGCACCTCGAGACGCATGCCGACGCCGCCGAGCGGATCGCTGCGATCGTGTTCCCCGAGCCGCGCGACACGCCGCCGATCGTGCGCTTCCCGGCCGACGCGCTGACCGGCGGACGCGAGACGCGGACCGGTCCGGACGGGTCGCGCGCGTTCCTGTCGCGCGATCGAAAACAGCTCGTCGCGAACGTTCGCGAGCCCGGTCGGTACCGGATCCACGTGCGCGCGTTCGCCCAGCACGTCGGCGACGCGCCGGCCGAGCTGCTGGTCGACGTCGATCGAAAGCCGGTGACGACGCTGCCGATCCGCGCCACGCGCGAGGGACCCGAGGTCGTGCAGGTCGAGGTCCCGCTCGCGGCCGGGCGGCGCGCGATCGGACTCGACTTCGGGAACGACCACTACGACCCGTCGGCGACCGATCCGCGCCGTCGTGACCGCAACCTGTACGTCCTCGACGTCGCACTCGAAGGTCCGCTCGACGCTCCGCAGCCGCCGGCGGCGGCGCGATGGCTGCACGAGCGAATTGGTCGACAGCGTGATCCGGCGGCGCGCGCGCGGCCGGTGCTGCGCGAGCTGACGGCGCGCGCATGGCGTCGGCCGGCGTCGGAAGCCGAGATCGACACACTGGCGGCGCTCGTCGCACGCACGGCGAAGGCCGAGAGCTCGCTCCACGCCGGGCTTCGCGTCGCGTTGCAGGCGACGCTGCTGTCGCCGCACTTCCTGTATCGCGTCGAACCGCAGCGCGCCGCGGCGGGCGACAACGCGACGACCGAGGCACTGTCGGACCACGCGCTGGCCGCGCGGCTGTCGTTCTTCCTGTGGAGCAGCGTCCCCGACGAGACGCTGCGGAAGGCCGCGTCGGCGCGGCAGCTGACCCGGCCGACGCCGAACGGCGACGCCGGCGACCCGTTGCTCGCGCAGGCTCGGCGGATGCTGGCCGATCCGCGTGCCGACGCGCTGGCGACGAACTTCGCCGCCCAGTGGTTGGAGCTGCGCGGTCTCGCCGAGGTCGCCCCGGACCCGAAGCGATTCCCGTTCGACGACCGGCTTCGGCGCGATCTGCGGACCGAGACCGAGCTGTTCGTGCGTGCCGTGCTGCGCGAGGAACGGCCGCTGCGCGACCTGCTCGATGCCGACCACACGTTCGTCAACGCACGGCTCGCCGCGCACTACGGAATCGACGGCGTCGTCGGCGACGAGTTCCGGCGCGTCGCGCTGCCAAAGGGGCGCCGCGGCGGACTGCTGTCGCACGGCAGCATCCTGACCGTCACGTCGCAGCCGACGCGCACGTCGCCGGTCAAACGCGGCAAGTGGATCCTCGAGAACCTGCTCGACCAGCCACCGCCGCCGCCACCGCCGGGCGCCGATTCGTTCCCCGACGAAGCCAGCGTCGCCGACGCGCGATCGCTGCGCGAACAGATGGCGCGCCATCGCGCCGACCCGACGTGTGCGTCGTGTCACGTTCGCATGGATGCGCTCGGGCTCGCGCTCGAGCACTACGACGCCGTCGGCCGCTTCCGCGATTCCGAGAACGGCGCGCCGATCGACGCGTCGGGGACGCTGCCCGACGGACGGACGATCGCCGGCGCAGACGATCTGCGACGTGTGCTCGCGGCCGACCCGGCGTTCGTCCGGGCGGTCACGAAGAAACTGTTCCTCTACGCCGTCGGGCGCGGCGTGACGCCGGCCGACGAGGTCGCGCTCGACCGCGTCGTCGACGCGCTGCCGGCGACGCCGACGTTCACCGATCTCGTGCTCGGCATCGTCTCGACCGACGCCTTCCGCCGCCGTGCCGCGGCGCGCTGAACGAAACCACCATGCAACCGATCGCCACCCCGTTCCACGTGCTCCGCGGCGCCGCTCTGTCGCGCCGGACGTTCCTGCGCGGCGCCGGTGCGGCGATCGCGCTGCCGTACCTGGATGCGATGCGCCCGGCGCTGCGCGGCGATCCGGTCGTCGCGCGACCGCGCACGCTGTTCGTCTTCGCCCCGAACGGGATGAAGATGGACGAATGGACGCCGGCAACGGTCGGCCCGCGACCGGAGCTGCCGTACCTGCTCGCCCCACTCGCGCCGGTCCGTGACCGCCTGACCGTGCTGTCGGGGTTGACGCTCGACGGCGCGCGCGCGCACGGCGACGGTCCCGGCGACCACGCGCGCGCGGCGGCGGCGTTCCTGACCTGTTCGCATCCGGTCAAGACCGGCGGCACGGACATCCGCGCCGGAACGTCGATCGACCAGGTCGTCGCGGCGGCGGTCGGCGCGTCGACGCGGTTTCCGTCGCTCGAACTCGGCCTCGAAGGCGGTCGGGCCGCCGGGATCTGCGACTCGGGGTACTCGTGCGCCTACTCGAACCACATCGCGTGGCGGACGCCGACGACGCCGATCGCGAAGGAGACAAATCCGCGCGCACTGTTCGCGCGGTTGTTCGGCGATCCGGACGACGTCGAGAGCGCGGTCGAGCGCGAACGCCGCCGGCGCGAGCGCAGGAGCGTCCTCGACGCCGTGCGCGGGGACGCGCGGACGCTGACGCGCGACCTCGGACCGACCGACCGGCAGAAGTTGGAGATGTATCTGACGGCGCTGCGTGAACTCGAGCTGCGGCTGCAGAAGGAGGCCGCCGACGCTGCCGGCGAACGTCGCATCGACCTGCCCGAGTCGGTGCGCGCCGGTGTCGGCTTCCGCGAACGTCTCGACGCGATGTACGACGTCGTGGCGCTGGCGTTCACCGCCGATCTGACGCGCACGGTCACGCTGATGCTCGGCAACGGTGGCAGCAATCTGAGCTACCGCTTCCTCGACGTGCCCGACGGCCATCACTCGGTCTCACATCACGGCAAGAAGCCGGAGAACCTCGCGAAGATCCGGACGATCAATCGGTTCCACGTCGAACGGTTCGCGGCGTTCGCAAGCAAGCTCGCGAACGTCGACGACGGCGGGCGCGATCTGCTGGCCCGCACGTCGATCGTCTACGGGTCTGGGATCGGCGACGGCGACCGTCACAACCACGACGAGTTGCCGATCGTGCTGGTCGGCGGTGGGGACGGCGCGTTCGCCGGGGATCGTCACCTGCGGTTCCCGCGCAACACGCCGCTCGCGAACCTCTACGTCGCGGTCGGTCGTGCGAGCGGCGCGAAGGTCGAGACGTTCGGCGACGCGTCGGGGCGGCTCGACGTCTGATCGACCGGCCTCGCGGCGTCGCGGCGGCGCGGCGGCGGCGCGGCGGCGTGCTACGCGAGGATCTCGCGCACGACGCGCCCGTGAACGTCGGTCAGCCGGAAGTCGCGCCCCTGGAACCGGTAGGTCAGCCGCTCGTGGTCGAGACCGAGGCAGTGCAGGATCGTCGCGTTCAGATCGTGCACGTGCATCGGGTCGGCGATCACGTTGTAGCTGTAGTCGTCGGTCGCTCCGTGGTCGAAGCCGGCGCGGATCCCGCCGCCGGCGAACCACATCGTGAAGCACCGCGGATGGTGATCGCGGCCGTAGTTGTCTCGCGAGAGCGGCCCCTGGCTGTAGACCGTGCGCCCGAACTCGCCGCCCCAGACGACAAGTGTGTCGTCGAGCAAGCCGCGCTGCGCGAGATCCTGGATCAGGCCGAAACACGGTTGGTCGACGTCGCGACACTGCTTCGGCAGATCGCCGGCCAAGTTCAGGTGCTGGTCCCAGCCGCGGTGCCAGATCTGCACGAACCGCACGTCGCGTTCGACCATGCGCCGCGCCAGCAGGCACGACCGAGCGAACGTTCCCGGAACGTTCACTTCGTCGCCGTACAGCGCGAGGACGTGCGCCGGTTCGTCCGACAGGTCGACGAGTTCGGGCACCGAGCGCTGCATTCGATCGGCGAGTTCGTACTGCGCGCTGCGTGTCGCGATCTTGGGGTCGCCGTCACGCGCTTCCGCGATGCCGTTCAAGGCCAGCAGGCTCTGCAGCATCCGTCGGCGCGACGCGCGGTCGACGCCGGGTGGGTCCGACAGGAACAGCACCGGATCGCCCTTCGCCCGGAGCGCGACGCCCTGATGGCGCGTCGGCAGGAATCCCGAGCCCCAGAGTCGCGTGAACAACGCCTGCGCGTCCTTGCGACCGGTCCACGACGCGTGCAACACGACGTAGGCAGGCAGGTCGCCGTTCTCGCTGCCGAGGCCGTACGAGACCCACGACCCGAGACTCGGGCGGCCGGGCTGCTCGGCGCCGGTCTGCAGGAACGTGATCCCCGGATCGTGATTGATCGACTCGGTCGTCATCGAGCGAACGATCGTCAGGCGATCGACCATGCGCGCCGTCCACGGCAGCAGCTCGCTGATCCACGTGCCGCGCGCGCCGTGGCGTGCGAACGCGTACTTCGACGGCGCGACCGGGAACCGCTTCTGCGTCGACGTCATCGTCGTGATCCGCTGACCGCGGCGGATCGAATCCGGTAGGTCCTCGTCGAAGCGATCGCGGAGTCCGGGCTTGTAGTCGAACAGGTCGAGCTGCGACGGCCCCTCGGACATGCAGAGGTAGATCACGCGTCGCGCGGTCGGGCGGTGGTGCAGTTGTCCCGGCAGCCGGCCGACCAGCGGGATGGCGAGAGCGCCAGCCGCGTTGCGCAGAAAGCTCCGACGCGTCGAGCCGGGCCCTGTGTCGTGCATGTCGTTCATCGCTTCGTGATCGCCTCGTCGAGGTTCAGGACGACGTTCGCGACGGTCGTCCATGCGGCGAGTTCCGCGACGTCGACGCCGTCCGCGACCGGGACGACGCCGACCTTCGTCAGCGCGGTCGCGGCATCGCGATCGGCGGTGAACGTCGCGCGCTGGGCGGCGAGCAGGTCGCGCACGACGGTTGCCTCGGCGTCGGTCGGTTCGCGCGTCAGCACGAGTCGGAACAGCGCGACGACGCGCGCCGGATCGTCGTTCGCCGTCGCCAGCACCCGCGCCGCGAGTGCGCGCGCCGCCTCGACGAACTGCTCGTCGTTCCACAGTGCGAGCGCCTGCAGCGGCGTGTTCGTCCGCGGCCGGCGCACCGTGCAGGTCTCGCGCGACGGCGCGTCGAAGATCTGCAGCAGCGGCGGCGGCGCGGTTCGCTTCCAGAACGTGTAGAGGCTACGCCGGTGCAGCGCGTCACCGTCGTCGCGGACGTAGGTCATCGTGTTGCTGCCGACGTAGGCGACCGCGTCCCAGATGCCTGGGGGTTGGTACGGCTTGACGCCCTTGCCGCCGGTGCGTTCGACGAGCAGGCCCGACGCGAACAACGCGAGGTCGCGAATCGGCTCGGCGTCGAGGCGATGGCGCGGGCCGCGCGCGAGGCGGCGGTTCGTCGGATCGTCGGCGAACTCGGCCGGGCCGGCCGTCGCCTCCTGCGCGTAGGTCGCGCTGAGTGCGATGGTCCGCAGCACGTGACGCGTGTCGTAGCCGGAGGCGACGAACTCGTTCGCGAGCCAGTCGAGCAGATCGGGGTGGCTCGGCGGCGTGCCCTGCGCGCCGAAGTCCTCGGGCGTCTCGACGAGCCCGGTGCCTAAGAACATCTGCCAGTAGCGATTGACGGCGACGCGCGCCGTCAACGGATGGTCGGGCTGGAACAACCATCGCGCGAGGTCGAGCCGGGTCGGCGCGGCGACGTCGAGCCGCGGCAGCACCGACGGGACGGCGGCCGTGACGACCTCGCCCGGGCGGTCGTAGGCACCGCGCAGCAGCACATGCGTCGGCATCGGCTTCGCGCGTTCGCGGACGACGAGCGTGCTCGGGATCGACTTGCGAACGGCGTCGAGCGCGGCGACGTCGGCGCGGCGTTCGGCGTCGAGCTGCGCGTAGGTCGGCTCGTGGTGCAGGCGGTACCAGTGGCGGAGCCGCGGCTCGACCGTCGGCGCGTCGTGGTCGCCGTCGCGCAGCAGCAGCGCGATGTCGGGCGGCCACGCGCCTGCGGTCTCGCCGACGAGCCGGTGATGGACGGCGTAACCGCCGGCGTCGTTGACGACCTTCAGCAGCAGGTGGTTCGGGCCTGGACGCGTCGTCACGACGACGCGCTCCTGGTCGGGTGCAGCTGCGCGACGGGCGTCGTTCGCGAGGACTTGGACGCCGTTCCACCAGACGGCGATTCCGTCGTCGCTGCCGAGCGTGAACTCGATCCGTTGCACGCCCGGTGCGTCGATCGTTCGGGCGAGGTAGGTCGCGGCGCGTTCGCCGGTCAGCGCGATCGCGGTGCCGTCGACGAGATCGACCGGCTCGGCCA
>JAEYTU010000128.1 GCA_023433825.1 Planctomycetota bacterium | reverse complement strand
GGCCTGCAATGCCGGTTCGACGGCGTCGGTCTCCGCCGGCGTCGCAGCCGCGTCGTTCGCGTCGGTCGCGACGGCCGCGATGGCCGCGTCGGCCACGCCTTCGACGTAGGCATCGGCGAGCCACTGTCCGTCGCCGGCGCGGACGATCGCCGCCGAGCCGACGCCGGTCGGTGCTGCGGCGGCCAACGCTGCGCGCATCGACGCATTCGCCGCGTCGATCGTCGTGCGGTCGCCGCTCGCCAGTGCGAGCCGCATCGCGAGGTAAGCCGCGCCGGGATCGCCATCCGCCAGCGGTTGCGCGACGAACTCCAAGCTCTGGCGCGGATCGAGCAGCAGCCCGTCGACGTGCGCCGCGAGACGCGCGCGCAGCGCGACACCTTCGTGGAACGGCAGCGCGAAGTCCGCGTCGGCGCGCCGGCGACGCCACCACAGGAACGTCGCGTCGTCGACGTGCTCTTCGAGGATGTCGCGCAGCATCGTCAGTTGATGTGCACCGACCCGCCGCGAATCTTGTTCGGCCCGGTCGAGCGCGACAGCACGTAGCCGCCGAGGATCGTCACACGCCCGTCGGCGCGCAGCGCGATCTTCGCGGCGCCGCACCGCAGCACGATCTCCTGTTCCGCCGTGATCGTCAGCACGCCGTCCTCGTCGCGAACGACCGGCAACGCGTGCCGCAACGCGTCGCGCGGCGGCGCGTCGAGCAACTGCGTGACGATCGTCATGCCGTCGGCGACGACGAGCAGCACGCGGAGACCCTCGCAGCGCGACCAGTCGATCGCCGGCTCGGTGAACGCCGCCGACGCCGTCACGACGTCGCCGTCGCAGATCCGGCGCACACGCGGGCGGCCGTCGGCATCCACGCCGACGACGTGCGCGATTCGATCCCGTTCCGACTTCGTTCGCTCGCCCATCGTCTCACCTCGTGCGCGGTCAGTCCGCGATGACCTTGCTGCCCTTCAAGATGACGTCGCCGCTGCCCTTCACGCTGATCTTCTTGCCCTCGATCGTGATGTCGCCGTTCTTCTTCATGACGATCTTCGCCGCGCCGGTCTTCAGCACGATCTCGTCGGCGGCCTCGATCATGATCTTCTTGGCGTTGGTCACCATCTCCTTCGTGACCGTCGTCGCCTGCTTGCCGTCGACGGCGACCTCGTGGTCCTTCGCGACGGTCAACTTCGCGCCGCCGCGGACCGTGGTCTCCTGATCCTTGCCGATCGTCGTCGTCGACTTGCCGTCGACCGACTCGACGAAGTCCTGCGTGACCGTCACCGTCCACGACTTGTCGACGGTCGTCGTCCGCTTGCCGGCGATCGACTCCATCTCGTTGCCGGAGACGTCGACCGTGTGGTCCTTGCCGTAGCTCTCGGTCCCGTTGCCGGTGACCGACAGCTTCGAGTCGTTGTCGATCGTCTCGGTGCGGTCGTGGCCGATCGTGATCGTCTCGTCGTGGCCGATCGTCACGGTCTCGTCGTTGCCGACCGAGATCGACTGATCGTTCTCGACGACGATCGTCTGGTTCTTCTGCGCGTGGAGCAGGATCTCCTCTTCGCCCTTCTTGTCCTCGAAGCGCAGCTCGTTGCAGTCCTCGTCGCCGCCCTCCTTGCTGCTCCGCGTCCGAATGCCGCTCTGCGTGCGCGAGTCCGGCAGCGCGAACGGCGGCTTCGCGGCGCCGTTGTAGACCGACCCGACGATGATCGGCCGGTCCGGATCGCCCTCGAGGAACTCGACGACGACTTCGTGACCGATCCGCGGCACCCACTGCGCGCCGTACGACGGACCCGCGAACGTCTGCGCGACGCGCATCCAGCACGAGCTCGTGTCGTCGGATGCCTCCGCGCGGTCCCAGTGGAACTTGACCTTCACGCGGCCGTGTTCGTCGGTCCAGATCTCCTCGCCGCTCTTGCCGACGACGATCGCCGTCTGCGGTCCGCCCATGCGCGGCCGCGGCGTCGAACGTTCCGGGCGGAACGGCCGCACGCTCTTGATCGCGGCGAACTCGTTCGCGTAGCGGAACTCCTCGTCCTGACCGGTCTCGTAGCCCGACGCCGTGATCTCGTGCACGACGCGCAGCAGCACGTGCTCGGCGTTCTCCGGCGACGACGGGTGGTCGGCGAGTGTGAACCGGTGCCCGGCCGCGAATCCGCGCACGCTGCCCGAACCCTCGACGACCTCGTGGCGCGCGGCGCGCATCTGCGCGCGCAACTTCGCTTGACGTTCGCCGTCGGCTGGCGCGACGAAGTCGTGCGTCGGCTCGTAGACCTCCAGGTCGGCGAACGGGTGCTGCTCGGCGACGTCGAGCGTCGCGAACAGATCCTGCCGCGGCTTCGTGAAGTCGAACGTGTCGACCGAGTGCCGCCCGCTGCAGACTTCGCCGGCGACCGTCCACGCCTTGACGATGTCGCCTTCCTCCGGATCGACGTCGCCGGAGACGTCGAAGTGCGCCGTCTCGACGCCGGGCTGCTTGCGAAAGCCCGCGTTCGAATCGACGAGCACGAGCACGTGGCGCTCGGCCTCGTGCCGGAAGAAGTAGCTGATGCCTTCGCTCTCCAGCAGCCGCTGCACGAACGCGAGCGACGTCTCGCCGTACTGCACGCAGTACTCGCGCTGCGGATACGTCTCCTCCAACGACGACTCGAAGTCGGTGTGACCGGCGTCGCGGAACACCTTCGCGACGATGTCGGGGACGTTCATCTCCTGGAAGATCCGGCAGTCGCTCGTCTGCGACAGCAGCCAGATCCACGGCCGCAACGTCGCCCGATACAGATGCTGTCGCCCCGACCGACCGGCGTACGCGAACCGCGTGACGATCCCGTGGTACGGCAGGAACTCACCGTCCGGCATCCGCAGCTCGACCGTCGCCGTTCGCCCGAGCGCGTCCGCGTAGGCGATGTCCGGCTGCTCGGCGAGCATCTCGAGGTCGATCGTGTACGGCGTCGAGATCGCCTCCTCGATCCGCACCTTGCGAATGCGGATCGCTCCGGAAGCGAAGCTCGTCTCGATCCGAATGTTGCGTGCCATCTCCATGCGTCAGCCTCGAAGTGAAACGAAGGTGCCTGGCACTTTCGTTTCACTTTCACTCGAACTCGTACGTGAACTCACCCTCCGCCACACCCACACGAACGCGCGCGACGCGCCGCCCGTCCATCATCCGCGTCAGGAACTCGCGGCTGACGCGCGGCAGCAGGCCGTTCGTCAGGATCGCGTGGATCATCCGCCCGCCGCTCTCGAGCTCCTTGCACCGGCGCACGATCTCGGCGAGCACCGCGTCGTCGTACTCCATCGGAACGCGATGGTGCTGCCGCACGCGCGCCACGATCCGGTCGAGCTGCAGCCGCGCGATGCTGCCGATCATCGCCTCCGACAGCGGGTAGTACGGGATCACGACGAGCCGCCCGAGCAGTGCCGCCGGGAACGTCTTCAACAGCGGCTCGCGCAGCGCCGTCGCGATTCCCTCCGGCTCCGGCAGCAGCTCCGGGTCCTTGCACATCCCCATGATCAGGTCGCTGCCGACGTTCGACGTCAGCAGGATGACCGTGTTCTTGAAGTCGATCCGGCGCCCCTCGCCGTCCTCCATGACGCCCTTGTCGAACACCTGGAAGAAGATCTCGTGCACGTCCGAATGCGCCTTCTCGACCTCGTCGAGCAGCACGACGCTGTACGGCTTCCGGCGCACGGCCTCGGTCAGCACACCACCCTCGCCGTAACCGACGTATCCCGGCGGCGCGCCCTTCAGCGTCGACACCGTGTGCGCCTCCTGGAACTCGCTCATGTTGATCGTGATCAAGTTCTGCTCGCCGCCGTACAGCGCCTCGGCGAGCGTCAGCGCCGTCTCGGTCTTGCCGACGCCGGACGGCCCCGCGAGCAGGAACACGCCGATCGGCTTGCTCGGATCGTCGAGGTGCGCGCGCGACGTCTGGATCCGCTTGCCGATCATCTCGAGCGCGTGGTCCTGCCCGATCACGCGCTTGCCGAGCGTCGTCGCGAGGTTCAGCACCGACTCGATCTCGTTCTTGACCATCCGACCGACCGGGATGCCGGTCCAGTCGGCGACGACCGCGGCGACGGCCTGCTCGTCGACGCTCGGCAGGATCAGCGGCGACTCGCCCTGCAGCGTCGCGAGTTCGGCCTGCAACCGGCGAAGGTCCGCGAGCAGGCGCTCCCGCGTCGCCGCGTCCGGCGCCGGTGTCGTCGCGCGCAGCTCGCGCCGCACGGCGAGCACCTTGTCGACGAGCGTCTTCTCGGCGTTCCAGCGCGTCTCCAGCGTCGCCAGGCGATCGCGTTCGGCCGCGAGCGCCGCGTCCGCGATCGACTGCCGTTCGACCGTGTCGACGCCGACCGCCGCCTCACGCGCGAGGATCGCCGACTCGACCTCCAGCGCCTCGATGCGCCGCCGCGAGTCCTCGACCTCGGCGGGCACCGCGTGCTGTCCGACCGCGACCCGCGCCGCCGCCGTGTCGAGCAACGCGACCGACTTGTCCGGCAGTTGGCGCGCCGGGATGTAGCGGTGCGACAGCCGCACCGACGCCTCCAACGCCTCGTCGAGGATCAGGACGCGGTGATGCGCCTCCATCGTCGACGCCATCCCGCGCATCATTCGGATCGCATTCGCCTCGCTCGGCTCGTCGACCTGCACGACCTGGAAGCGCCGCGTCAGCGCCGGGTCCTTCTCGATGTGCTTCTTGTATTCCGCCCACGTCGTCGCGGCGATCGTGCGCAGCTTGCCTCGCGCCAGCGCCGGCTTCAGCAGGTTCGCCGCGTCGCCGGTCCCCGCAGCGCCACCCGCGCCGACCAACGTGTGCGCCTCGTCGATGAACAGGATGATCGGATCCGGCGAGTTCTGGACCTCCTCGATGACCTGCCGCAGCCGGTTCTCGAACTCGCCCTTCATGCTCGCGCCGGCTTGCAGCAGTCCGACGTCGAGCGTTCGCAGCGTCACACCGCGCAGCGGCGGCGGAACGTCGCCCGACGCGATCCGTTGCGCGAACCCCTCGACGACCGCCGTCTTCCCGACGCCGGCCTCGCCGGTCAGGATCGGGTTGTTCTGACGGCGCCGCATCAGGATGTCGACGATCTGCCGGATCTCCTCGTCGCGTCCGACGATCGGATCGATCTCACCGGCCTTCGCCTTCGCCGTCAGGTCGACCGAGAACTTCGCGAGCGCCTCCTGCTTCCCCATCGCCGCCGGCGCGACGGCGCCGCTCGCCTCGCCCGGCGCGGCACCGACGCCGACGTTCGAACGGTCCGACGCGCTCTGCCCGGTCTCCGGCGAACCGGCCGTGATCTTCGCGAACTCACGCGCGAGCACGTCCGGATCGAGCTTGCCGAACTCCTTCGCGATCCCGACAAGCACGTTGCGAAGGTCGCGCGTCTTCAAGATGCCGAGCAGCAACGCGCCGGTTCGCACCTGCCCCTCGCCGAGCAGCAGCGTGCCGTAGACCCATCCGCGTTCGGCCGCCTGTTCGAGGTGCGACGACAGATCCGTGATCGTCGTCGAACCACGCGGCAGCCGATCGAGCGTGTCGACGACCTCCTTCGCGAGCCTTCCGGAGTCGACCTCGAAGCGCTTCAGGATCCGATGCAGATCGGAGTCCGGGAGCTGCAGCAACTGGTGCAGCCAATGCACGAGTTCGACGTAGGGGTTTCCGCGCAGCTTGCAGAACACCGTCGCGCTCTCGACGGCCTTGTAGGCGAGCGGATTGAGTTTGCCGAACAGCGCGGAGCGTTGGATGTCGGTCATCGAGAACTTCCTGTCTGAGTCGGGTGGAGCGTCAGCGCGACGTCCGCACTGCGTCGGCGCGCCGTCGCCCACGTCGTCCAACCGAGTGCACGCGTGCCGTCGAGAGTCAGGGGTGGCACTTGGTCCGCGCGCAGCACGAGCCGCGTCTCGTGGACCAGTTCGTGGCCGACGTAGAACGTGACCAGCGAATGCAGTCGACGGTTCCAGTCGCTGCCGGGCAGCAGCCGGACGTAGTCGGCGAGCGACAGCGGGCCGAACTCGACGCGGAACGTCTGCCGCCGGTCGAAGCACCGCCGGCCGAGCACCGCATCGCGACCGAGCGTCGCCGTCGAAGCGCCGAGCGTGCACCGAGCGTCGTTCGGCACGTCGATCCAGCGTCCGACGAACGGGACGATCCGCGTCGGCAGCCCGAAGTCGGCGGCGAGCATCCGGCGCAGACCGTCGGCGCAGCGCGTCGCCGTCGCGAGGATTCCGGCGTGGAACAGCTTCGTCTCGTCCTCGACGTCGTCGGCGTCGCGCAGCGACGGAGTCGCCATGCCGAGCGTCGCCGCGAGCCGCCGCGCGTAGCCGTCGTCGCGCCCGCGCTCGCGCTGCACGACCGGTCGCGCCTGCGCGTAGGCACGGTGGAACAGACTCAGCAGCCGATGGTGGAACAGATCCGCGAACGCGACGAACGTCCGGTCGCCGGCGTTCCGCTGCCGGTCGTACGCGATCTCGGTCAGATGCGTCGGCAGCGGACCGTTCGGTCCGAAGAGCCCGAAGAACGCGACCGTCAGCCGATCCGGTCCGCCGCCTTCGCCGCGCGCGAACGCGCTCAGCTCCGACGGGTGGAAGCGCAGCGACGGATCCTGACCGAGCCGCACCGGGTCCTGCTGCGGACGCACCGAACGCCCGAGTCCCGGCGCGTTCGGATGCAGCCGTTCGATCAAGCGCAGCGCCGCGTGGAACCCGTAGTGCCACGGCTGGCCGGCGAGATCGTCGAGCGCGTTCACAGCGACGTCCGAAGTCCTTCGCGCATCGCGAAGCGATGCACTTCGCCGCGGTCGACGGTGCGGAGCACGGTCTCTGTGAACGAGTTCAGCGACACGTAGCGCGCGAAGAATCGCTCCAGCACGGCGCCGAGCACGAACGGACTCCCGCCCTCGAAGTGCGCCGCGTCGAGCGTCACAGCGATCTCGAGACCGCGGGCGAACGCGATCGGACCGGCGCCGCGCAGTCGCCGTTCGATCGGCCGCGAACTCACGGCGCGGACGCCTTCGATCTGCTTGGCGGTCGCGCCGTCGGCGAGGTCGCCGTACAGCGCCAGCATCTCGCGCAGCGTCGCCGCGCCACGTTCGGGGTCGACGTCGACCAGCGCGCGGTGGTTCAGCACGAGGTGCGAGACGAGTCGCCATGCGTTCTCGCCGAACGCCGTCGTCGCGCGCGGCGGCGTCGGTCCGACGAGCACGCGCACGGCGTCGATCGGCGCCGGCGAGTCCGGCTGGAAGTCACCGCGCGCCGAGCCGACCGGCATCAGCAGCGGTAGGTCGCGATTCGTGCACAGCGCCGTGACGGCGAGTTGCTTCAAGCTCGGGTGCACGGCCGTCTCGCGAAGGTCGACGAGCGCGAGCCGCGTCTCGTGGCCGACGTAGCGCGTGCGCGTTCCCTCGCGGCGTTGGCGGTCGGACAACATCCGCGGTTCGCGCGCGACCGTGTAGTAGGCGTCGGCGACCCGCGAACGGGCGTCGATGCCGTACAGCGGCCGAATCGGAAACTCGTCGCCCGCGTTCTCGCCGTGGCCGGTCACGTCGAGCACGGTGTGGACCTCGTAGTCCATCGGCCGCGTGCGATCGACGACGAGGTGGAACGCCTCCGAACGCGCATCGACGTGGACGCGATCGCAGCGCCGGCGGAACAGGTTGACGGCCGGCGTGCAGTGCAGCGCGAACATCGCGGCGTCGACGATCTTCTCGAGCTCCGCATCGCTGCGGTCGAACAGCACGTGGACGTCGAGCGTCCGTTCCTTGCACCGGCGCGCGGCGGCGGCGAGCCCGCCGATCCCGACGAACAGGAAGCGTTCGGGGATCGCGAAGTACTCCTGCAGCAGGCGATAGCCACTGAACGTCGTCGCGACGCCGGGCAGCAGCGCTTCGTCGTCGTCGAGGCCGACGTGCGTGATCGCATCGGGACCCAGCACGACATCGCTGCTCGGCTGCTGCGGATCCGGACGCACGACGACGCCGAGCGAGCG
>JAEYTU010000038.1 GCA_023433825.1 Planctomycetota bacterium | reverse complement strand
CTGCAGCGCCACGCCGAGGCGCGTCACGTCGGCGACGGCGAAACGCTCGGCCAACGCCGCGGTCAGCGCCGTTGCCGGCCCGAGTCGATCGACCGCGCGAACCGCTGCGGTCGCCGCCGCACGAACGACAGCGAACGCGCTCCCCTCGTCGCCGAGCCACCAGCCGCGCCCGCCGACGCGGTGGAGCGCAGATTCGGCGTCGACGGCGACGGCGAACGATCCAGTGCCGGACTGCACGGCGACGACCGGGCGGCCATCCGCGGCCGCGAATGCCGCGATCTCGATGTCGGAGACGACGGCGAACGGAAACCCGACGCCCCGTCGCTGCAGTTCCGCGGTCAGTCGCGCGCGTGTCGCGGCGTCACCGGCGCCGGCGAGCCCGGCGACCATCGCGGCTGGGCGCTGCGAAGCGTCGCCGCACGCCAACGCGGCGGCCGCGACGAGATCGGCGATCGCCACCGCAGCGACCTCGACGCCGGTGGCAGCGACCTGGATGCCGAGGCCTTCCCCGCGCCGAACGCCGCCGTCCGCGTCGAGCCAAGCCCAGCGCGAACGCGTTCCGCCGGCGTCGAGTCCGAATGTGCCGCTCACGCGCGAACCATACCCGTCGAGATCGCGAGACCCGTTGGCCGGAACTGGTCGTGCTGCGTTCCTGCGCCGACCGCGACCCTCGTTGGCCCGCGATGGGACAGCGTTGCCTGGGGCCTCCGTGTCGCTCACGAAACCGCCGACCCACGGCACAGCCGAGGCACGGAGCACGACGATCTTTTGCGCACCGCACCGACTCGCGACACTCCCGGCCCATGTCCCGAGTTCGAGTCGTGGGATGGTTCGCATCGGTCGTGATCGTGGCCTTTTGGGCATGCGGCTGCGGAACGCCGCGACCGCTCCCGCCGGTCACGCCTGCGTCGACGACGTTCTTCCGCGTTCCGTTCGGCTCGAACCCACCGACCGCGCTCGACGTGTTCACGCACGGCGGTCACGTGCTCGTCCGGCACGGACCCGAGCTGCGCTGCGATGTCGACGTCCGCGTGTTCGCCGAGACGTTCGAAGCGGCCGTCGCGCGCGGGGCCACCGTGCGGGTCCAGATGGAATCGATCGGGACCGACCATGCACGCCTGACGATCACGCACGCCGAAGGCGCGGCGCTCGACGCGGTCGACATGCAGTTCCGCCTCGAAGTTCCGCCGAGCGTCCAACTCCGCGTCGAGACGCGCGTCGGCGACGTCGCGTTGCGCGGCGCACGCGGAAGTGTCGAGATCGTGACCCAGACCGGCGGCATCGACGCCCGGGTGCGCAGCACGCCCGGCGCGAGGCTGCGACTCGCCAGCGAACGTGGGCCGATCCGGCTGGACGGCGAATGGCGCAACGCCGTCGTCACGACCGGCACCGGCCGGGTCCAGATCCTCGCGCCGACGCGCATCGGCGACGCCGAGGCGATCGTCCGATCGGCGAGCGGCCCGATCGCGGTGACCGTCGACGACGCGACGGCCGTCGCGATCCACCACGAGTCGACGACCGGCACGATCGACGCGGAACTGCCGATCGCGTGGCAACAACGTGACGCGGATGCCGGCGGCGGCCTCCGTCGTTCGGTCGGCGCCGTCCAGCCGGACGAACCGCGTCGAAACCTGCGTTTGGACGTCACCACGGCCAGCGCCATCACGGCTCTGCGCCGCCGCTACTCGGGCGCGGGCGACGTCCACGGGCGCTGAGTTCCGCCCGAACTGGCGCGGGCGCACGGCTTCGGATGCCGATCGAGGGTTTCGAGCACCGCCGACGGCGGGCATACTCCCGCGGCCTTCCGGTCCGGAAGGCACAACGTCATCGACAGGAGAATCAGGACATGAGCAAGCACTTGCTGGCTTTCGCTTCGTGCCTCGCATTGGCGTTCCCCGCCATCGCGCAGACCGAAGCCCCGGCCGAACGGAAGGCAGACCTGCCGACCGAGAAGATCTGGCGGATGGAGACGTCCGGCATCGGGGGTTGAGGCGCGCCGTCACTGGCAAACAGGGTCCGTGCGATCCTGGAAAAAGAGACGCGCATCAAGAACCTCGTCTTCGACACGACGGGCATCGGCTACTTCGACATCGCAAAGGGCTACAAGCCCGACGCTGCCGAACTCAGTGACCTGCTCGCGAAGAACCGCATGAGCGCCGTCAAGGTGACGACGGTCACGGAGGTCGAGGAGAAGAAGGCCGTCAGCAAGTTCGAAGTGTCGATCGCTGGCATGGCTTGAGGTGGCACCTGCGTCGAGGCCCGTGAGGCCTTGAAGAAGATCGAAGGTGTCATTCGCGTTCACGCGTTCGGGCTGAATGGCAAAGCCCTCGTCGTGACCGACTCGAAGAAGATGCTGACCGAGGAAGCGGTCAACGAAGCGCTGCGCAGCGCCAAGGACCTGAAGGCTCGCAAGATCGTCCGCGTGTGACGATCGCCGCGGATACGGCGGCCGGCGCTCACCGCGACCGCGCGGTCGAAGCCGGGCTGCCGCCCGCGCGCGCGACGACGCCTTCGTAGTGCGCCGCGATCTGCCGCACGCAATCGCGCGTGTCGGCGAACTGCACCATCGACTCGCGCGCGGCAGCGCCCATGCGCTCGCAGCGCGAACGGTCCGCGAGCAGCGTGCGAAGCCGGTCCGCCAACGCGACGGCGTCGCCGACCGGAACGAGGTAGCCGGTCACGCCGTCGTCGACGACTTCCGCGATGCCAGTACCTGCGCAGCCGATGACCGGCACGCCGCACGCCATCGCTTCCAAGAACACGAACCCGGGTCCACCCTCGCACGGCGAAGGCGCGCAGAACACCGTCGCCGCAGCCAACTCGGCCGGCAACGCCGCGTGGTCGACAGCGCCGGCGAACGACAACAACTCCGGGTACCCCGCGGCCGCCGCACGTGCCGAGAGGGTTCGCGCGAGACCGGTGTCGTCGCGACCGACCATTCGCACGCGCAGGCCGTCGAACTCGTGCACGATCGCCAACGCGGCGTCGACGAGCACGTCGGCACCCTTGCTTTTCGCGATCCGGCCGACGAACTGGATCGTCGGCGGCCCGTCCACCTCGCGCGGCACCGGTTGGAACGTCGCGAGGTCGACGCCCGCGTGCGCGACCTCGATCGCGTTCGGGTCGAGTCCGTAGACGTTCGCACAGGTCAGCGCCGACAACCGGCTGCACGACAGCACGAAATCGGCGCGGCGCAGACAGAACGCCTCCATCCAGGTTCCGACGGCGTGCAGATCCGAACCCGGCTCCGGCCAGCCGAGTCCCTCGGCGAGCAGACAGATCGGACCTTGCACGTGCACGACGGCCGGCGGCCGATGCCCGGCGGGACGGTCCATCAGCCAGACGAACCCCTCTCCGCCCCACTCGACGAACTCGACGAGGTCGAAGTGCGACTCGGCCAGCAGTCGCTCGACGGCACCTGCGACTTCGACACTCCAGGCGAG
>JAEYTU010000032.1 GCA_023433825.1 Planctomycetota bacterium | reverse complement strand
GTCCCGTACTCGGCACACCACGTCGGGATTCTGCTCGCAGCGCAGATCGCCGTCCTCGATCCCAGTCAACCCGGCATTCCGGTCGCCGTCTCCAATGGCAACTACTTCAGCTTCGGGCCGATGCCGATCTCGATGCCGGTCACGACGGTGACCAACATGTTGAGCGTGGGATCGCAAGTCTTGCCCGACACAGGACTCGTCGTCGAGTTCCGTTGAGGCACGAGGCGCGCGCGGATCCGGGTTCGCCGCCGTGACGTCAACGTGCGTCGCGACTACCGGCGCCACCATGAAGCACGCCCGCACCGTCCGTGACGCGATCGCCGTCGCGACCTTCGCAACGTTCGGCTCCCTCGCACCCAGCGCATCCGCGCAAGTGCTGAGTCCGAGCTTCGCGGCAACCCAGAGCGGCGTGCTGGGTCCCGAGGGTCCGGCCTACGCAGGAGCCAGGGGACGCTGGCAGCAACGTCACACGGACCTGCGCCACACGGCGTTCACGTTCTCGTCGATCGCGTTCCGCCTGCATCCGCACAGCGAGGACTACTCCGTGCACCCTGCCACGACGACGCTCGAACTGTGGATCGGTCTCGCACGCCCGACTCCGTTCACGACCGACTTCGCGCAGAACTTCGCCGCGCCGCCGACGCTGGTCATCTCGCGCGGAACGTTCGACTTCCCGGGCAGCACGATCTCGCCCACGCTGCCGACGCAGTTCACCGCCGTCCTACCGTTGGATCAGCCGTACCGGCATCCCGGCGGCGCCGACCTCGTCTGGTTGCTCGCGCATCACGGCTCGACGTCGTGGATGCGCTACGACGGTTTGATCTACGTCGACAACGGCAACATCGGCTTCACACACGGCACCTCGACACCGCAAGGGACCGGCTGCACGACGCCGAACGGGCCGATGTTCCTTCGCGCCGACGCCGGGACGTCGCAGTCGCATCAAAGGATCTCCTGGCGCCTCTTCGGCGCGCCGACGCCGTCGAACGTCGCCGTGCTGTTCGGCGCGCCGATCGCGGTCCCACTGCCCGGCTTCTGCACGTCGACGCTGTGGACGGACGGTGCGCTCGGGAGCGACGTCGAGCGGGCGACGCCGATCGGGCGAGTCCCGTGGACGACCTCGCACGTGCTCCCGTTCCGACCCGCCGCCGTCGGCGTGACGCTCGCGGCGCAGGCCGTCGCACTCGTCGACCACTCGCCGACGCTGTGGCTGTCGAACGGCAGCCACTTCGCGATTCCCCCGCAACTGCCGCCGTCCCCGTTCGCGACGGTGATCGAGGTCGGGTCGAGTACGACCGTCCACCCGGGGATGGGGGTCGTCGTTCGCTTTCAGTGATCGCTGTCGGTGATCGGACGAACGCGCGCGACGCGCGCGCCCGTCACTGCACGACGGTGAACTGCGTTCCCTTCGACGCCGTCAATCCCTGCGATCCGCACGCGTCGAGCCACAGGTACTGCGTGTCGATCCGCAGACCGGTCAGCGTCGGGTCGTTGGCGATCGGCAGCGTGACGCGCGACGTGCCGAGCGCGTTCGTCGTCGCGTTGATCGCGAGCACGTAGCGCGCCGGATCGATCCAGAAGTCGACGCCGAGGAACGGCAACGCGCTCGCGAGCTGGCCGGTCGCCAGCAGCAGTGCGCCGCCGCCGTTCAACGGGCCGAGCGTCCCTGCGACGCCGAACGCGCCGTTGCCGACGAACGGCAGCGACGTGACCGTCGAGCCGACTTCGCCGCGGCACCCGTTCGTGCCACCACCGAACGCCGTGATGCCCGACGACGTCGGCAGCCGCAGCATCAGCGAGTTCGGCTGATAGGTGACGGTGCCGTTGACGGTGCCGTGCAGACCGCCCGACGTGTCGAGCGAGAAACCGGTCAGGTTCCACGTGCTGACCTTCCCCGGGATCCCGACGAGTTCGACGTTCATCGTTGCGAGGATCTCGGCGGCAGTCCGCGCATACGGCCACAGCCGCACCTCGTCGATCTCGCCGTTCCAGACCTCGTTGTTCGACGTCGCGTCGTCACCCTTGCCGATCCGCAGCGTGCCGCCTTGATTGCGCAGCGGCCCGGTGCCCGGCGTCGATGCAACTTCGACGCCATTGACGAACAGTCGCGCCGTCTGGCCGTCGTAGGTCCCGGCGACGTGCGTCCACGTCAACAACTGACCCGGCGTGAACGTGTAGGCGGCGGCTGGCTGCCCGCCGTTCGACGTGACGACCTTCCACCGCAGGACACGCGCCGACGTCTGTCCGGCTTCGACGCGAAGGAAGAACGTCTCCGACTGCGCCGCCAGGTTCTGCCGCGCGACGGTCGGGAACGACCAGCCGGACTGCAATGTCGCGTCGTCGTAGGTGATCCACGCTTCGAGCGTGACGCCCCCATACGGGATCAGCGCCGGGGCAGCGGGGACTTCGACGTAGCCGTCGACGCCGTGGGTCAGCTTGATGCCGATGTTCTGTGCGTGTGCGGTGGCGGCGATCGCCGCCAATCCGCAGGTCAATGCGATGTGTCTCATGGTCTCTCCGTGGAAGACGGGTGGGCGCGCATGGTAGATGCGCGGCCATGCGCGGCAACGTGGCGCGAGCGACCACGGTGACGAGCCTCACGGCGTGATCGTCGTCAGCACGAGGCGTCCTTCCTCGAACGCACACAGCAGCAGACGTTCTCGCCATGCGATCGCGCGAACGTGACGCATCGCATTCGGCAATCCGACCCGTGCCGTCGACCACGTCGACGTCGCCGGGTCGAAGCACTCGATCGACGTCGCAGGGCGCAGATCGTCGCCGTCGCTGACCGAACCGCCGACGAGCCACAGCTTTCCTGCGACCGTCAGCAGATCCGCGCCGACGCGCGTCGCGGACGGAGCCGGCAGCGACGACCACGAGCCGTCCCGTGGGTCGAGCACGTCGACGGCATCGACCGGCGTGAACTCGTCCGCCATTCCACCGACGAGCACGATTCGCTCGTCGAGCATCGCAATCGACCCCGCGCGTCGTGCACGCGGCAGTCGATGCGCCGTCTCCGACACCGCGCCCGTCGTCAGGTCGATGCGAAGCACTTCGAGCGGGAATCGGAAGTCGTCGCGGCGCTTCGGATCGAAGTCGAGACCGCCGAACAGCAGCATCGCACCGTCGTGAACGATCCCCATCGATTGCGTCCGCGGTTCCGGGAGCGCGGACGCCTCGTCCCAGCGCTCGCGTGACCGGTCGAACCGCAGCACGGCTGCCGTCGCGCGCGCGTCGCCGACGTTCCTGTCGTGGCCGAAGCCGCCGACGACGACTGCGCCGCGCGCATCGGCGTGCATCAGCATCGACTGGCGGCCAATCGGGAGGTCGGCGCCGCGTTCGACCGAGCAGCGCAGCAAGTCGACCGCGAACGTCGCGCGCCCGAATCGGTCTGCCGCGAAGTCGTGCTGCTTGGCGCTGCGATTGCCGCCCGCGACGTGCAGCACGTCACCGTCGAGCCAAAGCGCGGGTCGCTGGCGGGGGCCGCCGTCGATCGCGATCTCGGCGCGCTGGACGATCGGCGCGCCGTCGAGCGGGATGCACTCGTTCCATCGCAGGTGTGGCCCACGCGCCGCGCCGCCGATCGCGAGCAGACGGTTCGTCGCGAGCGGGACCAGCCGATGGAAGAAGCGCGGAACGACGAGCGGTGCAACGGCGACGAACGCGTTCGCGCCGACGTCGAGTCGGTGCACGACGCCGCTGCGCGCCGAGACGAACATCACGCCGTCGACGACGCATGCCGCCGCACCGAAGCCGTCGAACGGCAGGTCGGGTCCGCGCTGCCAACCCGTGCTGCCGTTCGGATCGAGGACGAACGTCTCGCGACACGTCGCACCGTCCTCGTCCATTCCACCGATCGCGTGAATCCGGCCGTCGACGACCGCGGCGGCCAGCGCACGGCGCGGCGGCAGCGCCGGGATCGCGACCGGCGGCTGCGACGGCTGCGTCAGGTCGAACGCCCACGCAGTCTCGGCCGGACGTTCATCGGCACCCGCGAGCGTCCAGCCGCCGAACACGTACAGGCGATCGCCGACGACGACGGCTTCGTGCGACGAACGCGGCTCCGGCAGTCGCGCGACGAGCGTCGTCGCGCCGGTCGCCGGGTCGATGCGCACGATCTCGTCCGACGAGTACAGGTCCGACTTCTCCCCCGCCGCGTTGCGCGCCTGCATGCCGCCGACGCGATAGAGCTGACCCGCGTGCGCGACCAGCGCGGCACTCTGCAGGCGCGGTCCGACGGCGATCTCGTGCCACCGATCGGGATTCGAGAGGTCGAGACGCAGCAGGACTCCCGTCTGCCGCTCGCGGTCGTGCTGATGGGCGCGCCCGCAGTGACCGCCGTAGACGAACACGCTGTCGTCGACGATCGCACAACCGAAGCTCGCGAGTCCGCGTGGTAGCGGCGCGACGTTCGACGCCTCGGCTGCGAGCTGCGCCGGCGCGTCGACGGTGAACGTGAGCGCTGCGGCGATCGCGGCGACGGCGAGTGTGGTCGCGCGCGTGGGAGCGAACGAGTGACGCGGACGGGAGGGACGAACGGAGACGGACGAACGTTGCATGCGACTCTTCGGGTTGACGTTGGCGGGACATGCTGCGAATGAGTCTCAGTAGTGTCAACAGCGCACTTCGTTCGACGCCGTGTCGAGCGTGCGCATCCAGCTCCCCGATCGAGACCGATCCGATGTCCCCGTTCCCCGCATTCCCGACGTCCCGTTCCACCGCCGCGCTCTTCGCGGCGGCCCTCGCATTCGCCGCGTCACCGACGCACGCGCAGTCCCACGTCGTCGACGTCGACGACGGGGTCCTCGTGCAGCCGCCGTCGGTCGCGTTCCCGTTCTACACACCGGGCGGTGGCGTCCTCGGTTACACGACACGCGCGCAGTCGTTCTGCCCGCCGACGTTCGCGGCATTGCAGCCGCTGTCGCGCAGCCTCGTCACGCACGTCGCGTTGCAGCTCGCCGGCCGCGAGGTCTACGACGTCTTCACACTGCGCGCCGGCGCGACGACGGTCCCGGCGTTGACGCATTCGTTCGCGACGAACCTGCCGGATCAACGTCCGCACGTCGACCTGCGCGGCGTCACGTTGGAGGGCGGCGCCGTCGGCGGTGTGCCGACGAATCGATGGGTCACGTTCGCGCTCGACCGTCCGTTCGTCTGGTCGCCGGGCGAAGGTGTCGTCGTCGATGTGACGGCGAAAATCGCGTTCACCGATCGGTACTGCACGACCGGCACGAGCCCGAACCTGCAGCGCCTGACCGATCAGGATCACCGAGGCGGCGCGACCGGCACGCTGCAGCAGAGCAACGGATTGAAGTTCCGCCTCGTGTTCGAACCGCTCGACGTCGTGCGCTTCGGCGCGTCGTGCCCGGGTTCGGGTGGCGGGCGGCCGACGCTCGGCTCGATCGGCGACGCGACGCTCGGCAGCACGAACTACGCGTTGACGCTGACGGGCGCACTGCCGAACGCGCCGACGGCGCTGTTGTTCGGCGCGTCGCGTCGGTCGATGGCCGGCGGCGTCGCGCTGCCGTTCGCGTTCGGCGGCGGCTGCGAGTGGCAGACGTCGGCCGAAGTCGCGCTCGCCGTCGTCGTCGCCGGCGGCGCGCCTGGACAAGGCACGGCGAACGCGCCACTCGCGATCCCGAACGCGCCGGCGTTGCAGGGCGAAGCGTTCTACGTGCAGTGGGCGCAGCTCGACTTCGCGAGCGTCGCGACGGTGCCGGTCACGACGTCGGAAGGCGGCATCGTCGTCATTCGCTGATCGACGAGAGCACGCGCCGCAGCTCACGCACGCGCGCGACGTCGACGGCACGGCGCACGTCGCCGTCGTGCTTCAACGCCGTGCCGACGATCGCACCGTCGCACGACGGCCAGAGTTCGGCGGCGTTCGTCGGATCGAGGCCAGAGCCGATCCAGACCGGGAACGCGCCGACCGCGGCCTTGACGTCGCGCAGGAACGCGGCGTCGACCGGCGCGCCCGTTCGTGTACCGGTCACGATCAGCG
>JAEYTU010000641.1 GCA_023433825.1 Planctomycetota bacterium | reverse complement strand
GTTCGACGGAGTTCGATCCGTTCGCGTTCGGTGGTCATGGGGTCACGCTTCGATCGAGGGGTCGTGCGGCGTCCTGTCGTTCGTAACGCTGCTCGAGTGCGCGAACGCGGCGGCGTCGCCCACTGCGCTGCATCAGGACGATCGCGAGAGTCAGCAGTGCCAGTGCTCCGCCACCGACCGCCGCATCGGCGAGCCAGCCGGGGATTTCGAGCAGGCCTGCCAATCCGCTGGCCAGTCCGACGAGCAGCAGGACCGTGGCCGTCACGACGACGGTCAGTCCGACGACCGCGAGAACGGCGAGTTTGATCGCAGTCTCGACGGCGCTCGCGCCGGCCGCACGCGCGCTGTCGACGTACGTCGCCAGATAGGCGCCGACGTCCGCACGGATCTGCGGAAAACGCGTGACGACGACGCGCCAGAGTCGAGTGATCGCGTCGCGGAATCGCTCGTCGCGAAACGGTGGACGAGCCTCGTCCGCGCGCGTCCCGTTCGGTGCTTCGGTTCCGGTTCGATCGACCATCAGTGTTCTCTCCGGCTGTTTCGTCGCATCGCGGGATCATGACCCGCGCCTTCGCCGACCGCATCCGTCGACCGACACGCCGGGTCACACCGGCGGTCGATCGAATGCGCTGCGGCGACGCGTCGGAATCAGCGACGACGCCAGAGGAAGCCGAGCAGCACGCCGACGCCGGCGGCGATCAGCACGGACTTGACGGGTGCCGTGCGCACCTTCTCGACGAAACTCTCTTCGAGTTCGGAGAGCTTCTCCTTGCTCGCCGCGTACTTCTCCGATGCGAGATCGCGAAGGTCGTGCACCTTCTCCTGCACCGTGTCCATCACGCGATGGCTCATGTCCGCGATGCCGCTTCCGATCTCTGCGACCTTCTCGCGTGCGCGGTCTTGGGGTCGTGCGCCTTCGGTTCGAGTGTTGTCAGCCATGGTTCTCTCTCTTCTCGTTGTCGTGGTTGTGGGAAGTGATGGTTCGTGTTCGGTGTGTCGACGCGTCGATGACGCGCGCTCACGAGTCAGCAATCGGCATACCTTACGTCGCCGAGATGCACCGCGGCTCACCTTCCATCGCGCGCTGTCGCGCACGCGCGCAGCAGAGCAGGCGCTTCGTCCGATGCGCGCGCCCCTCGCGTGCGCGCGGCGATTGTAGAAACCCATCGCGGCCCGCGAGGGGACAGCGCTTGCCGGGGCCTTCCGTGCTGCTCGCGACGCCGCCAACGATCGGCGGTTGCCAAGGAACGAACCCGACGAACTGCTGCAACCCGGGAGAGGTCGCGGCACTTCCGGCCCAACCCCCTCGCCCCGCGCACTCTGCACCTCACGCAATGAATGAAGTGCATTTCATTCGTGCTTCAGGCTCGACTCAGGCCGCCTCCGTAAGGCTGTGCGACCCGAGAGTGCACGCCACTGGCGGACTCTTCGCACCACGACGCCCGCGCACATTGCAAAGGCTCTGCCAACGCCGCCGCACGACCACCTACAGGAGCACCATGACGAATCCCTCCGCACTGATCGTCGACGACGACACCCGCACGCGTACCTCGCTCGCCGACGTGGCTCGCGACGAAGGCTACTCCGTCACGCTGGCACGCAACCTCGAAGAGGGCCGCGCCGCGATTCAACGCGAACCACGTGACGTCGTGCTGAGCGACTTGGCGCTCCCCGATGGCGACGGGATCGAACTGCTTCGCGCGACGACAGGCGCCGCGACCGACGTCCTGTTCATGGTCCGCGAGGACCGTCAGGAATCGCTCGACGCCGTGATCGCCGCGCTGCAGAAGGGCGCCTACGACTGCTTCACGAAGCCCGTCGATCAACTCCGATTGAAGTCGGTCCTCGCGCGGATCGCCGAGTCGCGGATGCAGATCGCATCGCGCGGCGCCGTCCGAAGCGTCGCCCAGGGGGCGAACGACGCAGAGACGACCGGTGTCTACGGGCCGTTGCGCGGTCGTTCGGCGCCGATGCTCGACCTGTATCGCCAGATCGAACGCGTCGGACCGAGCACGGCGTCGGTGTTCCTCTCCGGCGAGACCGGCTCGGGGAAAGAAGTCGTCGCCAGTGCGATCCACGAGATCAGCCGCGCGCGCCGCGGTGAGTTCGTCGCGCTGAACTGCGGCGCGATCTCTGCGTCCCTCGTCGAGAGCGAACTGTTCGGTCACGAGCCGGGCAGCTTCACCGGCGCGATCCGCAAGCACGACGGCGTCTTCGCCCGCGCGAACAAGGGAACGCTGTTCCTCGACGAGATCACGGAGATGCCGCTCGACCTGCAGGTCAAGCTGCTGCGCGTGCTCGAGACCGGCACGTTCCACCGCCTGGGCGGCGAGAAGCCGCTGACGACGAACGCGCGGATCATCGCGGCGACGAACCGTTCGCCGGAGGCCGCCGTCCGCGAGGGCAAGCTGCGCGAGGACCTCTACTACCGGCTCCGCGTGTTTCCGATCGTCGTCCCGCCGCTGCGCGACCGCGACGCCGACGTCCGCCTGCTCGCGCAACACTTCCTCGATCAACTGAACGAGGAGTCCGGCGCACGCAAGCAGTTCACGCCGGCCGCGCTCCAACGCCTCCAAGCGCACACGTGGCCCGGCAACGTGCGTGAACTGAAGCACCTCGTCCATCGCGCGTTCCTGCTCGCCGATCGTCATCTCGACGTCGACGCGCTGCAGTTGAACGAGGTCGCTCCGACCGTCTCGACGAAGCTCGACATCGAAGTCGGCAGTTCGATCGCGTCGGTCGAGAAGCAGCTGATCCTCGCGACGATGGACCGTCTGCACGGCAACAAGAGCAAGGTCGCGAAGGTCCTCGGCATCAGCCTGAAGACGCTCTACATCCGTTTGAACCTGTATCAGGCCGGCGGAACCGCGACGGCCTGACGCCGCGTCGGCGGCCCGCGCGTTGCGATCCGCGGGGCCGCCGGTACACACGGCGCGGTGAAGCGCGCGCGACGACGACATCGAACGACGTTCGCACCGATCTGCGGCGTCGGTGCATGGCTGTTGGCCGCCTGTGCGGGCGCCGGCGTCGCACCGCCACCGATCGGCGACGACGCCGACGCGACACTCGCGCGCAGTCGCGCGCTGGGTCGCGACGTCGTGTTGTTCTTCGCACTTCCGGGTCGCGACGCAAGCGATCGGATGGAACGCGAGACCTGGACCGACCCGCGCGTCCATCGCGCGATCGCCGACGGCGGCTTCCTGCTGACGCGTGTCGACGCATTCGTCGAGGTCGACCGTTACCGCGCGCTGATCGGCGGCGGCGAAGGGATGGGCGTCTGCGTCGTCGACACGGAAGGCCGCCCGTTCGCGGCGCGTCCGGGCTTCCAGGAGGCCGACGAGCTCGCCGCGTTCCTCCAGCGCGTCGCCCGTCGGCGTCCGGCCGTCGTCGCCGCGCGGACGGCCGTCGCCGTCGATCCCGCAGACATGCGCGCGCGGTTCGCACTCGGCGACGTGCTGCTCGATCTCGGCGAGCGGCGGACGTCCGAACGCGAGCTGACGATCGCCGCCAAGTCCGGCGTCGCCGCCGCGCGGCACCGCCTCGCCCGGCGTCACGCACTCGACGGCGACGTCACGCAAGCGCGCGCATGGCTGTCCGACGCACCACCGTCGCTCGGGGCGCGCGTGACCGAGGGCTACGTCCTGTTCAAGGAACGCCGCCACCGCGAGGCCGTCGCGACGTTCGCCGCGTTGCTCCGCGACTCGGAGCACGACCTCGCCGACGAGCGCCAACGCGTCCTCTACTACCTCGGCAAGTCGCTGCACGAGGCTGGTCGCGACGCCGACGCGTTGGCGCGCTTGTCGGCGCTCGCCGCCGAAGGCACTGGCTCGACGTTCGAAGCAGCCGCCCGCCACGCCCTCCGTCACATCCTCGATCCCGACCACGGCCACACGCACTGAGCCGACCCTGCCCATGCTGACACTGACGCACGCACTGATCTCCGCCTGCTTCCTCGTTCAGGATCCGCCGCCCGCGCCGCCCGCGCCGCCGACGCCGCCTGCCGCGCCGGCGACCGTCACCGAGACGGCACCTCTGGTCCTCGGCGAAGGCGCATGGCGCTACGAATGGGTTCGCGGCTTCGGACAGGATCCGAGCGGTGCGACCTCGGCAACACGCACGGCTGCATCGTCGTCGACCGCGCCGGCCGCATCCTCGTCAACACCGACACGGCGGCCGCCGTCGTCGTGTTCACGCCGGACGGGAAGCGCGTCGGCGCATTCGGCGACGAGTTCCGCGGCGGCCTCCACGGCATGTGTCTGCGCGTCGAGGACGGCAAGGAGGTCCTGTACCTCGCGCACACGGCACGTCACGAGGTCGTCAAGACGACGCTCGACGGCAAGGTGCTGTGGACGCTCGGTTGGCCACAGGAGTCCGGCGTCTACGAGAAGGAATCGCAGTACCGGCCGACCGCGGTCGCCGTCGCCGACGACGGCACGTTGTTCGTCGCCGACGGCTACGGGCGCTCGTTCGTCCACGTCTACGGACCCGATCGTCGGTACCGGAAGAGCTTCGGCGGTGCCGGCGCCGGCGACGGCCAGATGAAGACGCCGCACGGGCTGCTGCTCGACCGGCGCGGTGAGACGCCGCTGCTGCTCGTCTGTGATCGCGAGAACCACCGGCTGCAGTGGTTCGATCTCGACGGCAAGTTCGTCCGCAAGCTGGACCGCGACCTGCGTCGGCCGTGCAACGTGACGCCGCTCGCGGACGGCGCGCTGGCGGTCGCCGATCTCGCCGGGCGCGTCACGTTGCTCGATGCGAAGGACGCACTGATCACCCACCTCGGCGACAACCCCGATCCGGCGCTCCGCGCCAAGAACGGGATCCCACGCGAACAGTGGCAGGACGGCGTCTTCCTCGCGCCGCACGGCATCTGCGCCGATGCGAAGGGCGACCTCTACGTCATGGACTGGAACCGTCACGGCCGGATCACGAAGTTGCGGAAGCTGCCCTGACGAACTCCGTTACGGGGATTCCACGGGGTCTGGCGTCTGGACGGTCCCGAGCGCCAGGGCTACCGTCCTCGCCTTCGAAGTCGCAGGTATCCGGGCCCTCGCCGCTCGGGACCACCAGAGGTCGCGAGTGGCGGTTCTGGCGCGACGGTCCACGATTCGCGCGAGAGGCGTGACGGTCGACAGGGTGCTCCCTGCGCCGCGCTCGCGTCCGTCTCCGTCCACCAAGCAAATCCTTGAACTCCACCCTTCCGGTCGCCGGCCGTGACGCTGGCGCGCCGGCCGCGCCGCTTTCCCGTCGCGTCGACTGGTTCAATCTGACGTTCCTCGCCGGCGCCCATCTGCTTGCGGCGTTCGCGATCGTCTATGTGACCGCGATCCACTTCTCGTGGTGGACGATCGGTTTCGGCGTCGTCTGGTCGACCGCCTGCGGGCTCGCCATCACCGGCGGCTATCACCGGCTGTTCGCGCACGCGTCGTATCGCGCGAGCGCTCCGCTCCGCATCTTCTATCTGCTGTTCGGTGCGGCGTCGGTGCAGAACTCGGCGCTCGCATGGTGCGCCGACCATCGCCGTCATCACGCGCACACCGATCAGGACGAGGACCCGTACGACATTCGCCGCGGCTTCTGGTGGGCGCACATCGGTTGGATCGTGCATCGCAATCCGAAGCCCCGCGACTTCGCCGTCGTCGGCGATCTGAGCGCGGATCCGCTCGTGCGATTCCAGCATCGCTGGTACCTGCCGCTCGCCGTCGTGTTCGGCGCCGGCGTCCCCGCCGCGATCGGCACCGCGTGGGGCGATCCGCTCGGCGCCATGCTGGTCGCCGGCTGGCTGCGCCTCGTCATGCAGTGGCACGCGACGTTCTCGATCAATTCGCTGACGCACATGATCGGCGCGCAGCCGTTCACGAAGCGCGTCTCGGCGCGTGACAGTTGGTGGGTTGCGCTGCTGACGCTCGGCGAGGGCTATCACAACTTCCACCACCGGTTCCAGATCGACTACCGCAACGGGATCCGCTGGTACCACTTCGACCCGACGAAATGGTGGGTCTGGTCGATGTCGCAGGTCGGACTCGCGCGCGGACTGCGACGCGTGCCGCCGCTGCGGATCGAGGCCGCGCGCGCAGCCGTTCGCAGCGGGCGCGAGTTCACCCAGAGCCCGCGCGACACCGCGGGTCGACGTCGCGGAACTTCGAAGCGTGGGACGGTGAACGTATGACTCCCGATCGACCGCGCGGACCCGCCCCGATCGCCGATGCCGATTCGCGCACGCCGACGGCGAAGACGTTCGACGACCTCGGCCTGGTCGAGCCGCTCCGCGAAGCGATCCGCGCGAAGGGCTACACGATCCCGACGCCGATCCAGCTTCGCGCGATCCCGCATCTGCTCGCCGGCCGCGATCTGCTCGGCGTCGCGCAGACCGGCACCGGCAAGACGGCAGCGTTCGCGCTGCCGATGCTGCAGCGGCTCGACGACACCGAGTTCCTGCCGGAGCCGCAGCGTCCGCGCGCGCTCGTGTTGACGCCGACGCGCGAGCTCGCGTCGCAGGTCGAGGAGAGCTTCGCGAGCTACGGCCGCAACCTCGATCTGACGCACGCCGTGATCTTCGGTGGTGTCGGCCAAGCGCCGCAGGAACGCGCACTGCGCGCCGGAGTCGACGTGTTGGTCGCGACCCCCGGCCGCTTGCTCGACCTGATGAGTCAGCGGCTCGTCGATCTGCGCGACGTCGAGATCTTCGTCCTCGACGAGGCCGATCGAATGCTCGACATGGGCTTCCTGCCGGACGTCAAGCGCGTGCTCGCCGTCCTGCCGAAGGAGCGTCAGTCGATCCTGTTCTCGGCGACGATGCCGGAAGACATCGTGCAGCTCGCCGCGCGAATCCTCCGCGACCCGATTCGCGTCGAGGTCACGCCGCCGGCGACGACGGTCGAACGGATCCGCCAGAGCGTCTACTTCGTCGCGAAGGCCGACAAGCGCGCGCTGCTCGGCGTGCTGCTGCAGGATGCGACGATCGAGCGCGTCCTCGTGTTCACGCGCACGAAGCACGGCGCCGATCGCGTCGTCAAGCATCTGAAGCGGCTCGGTGAGACGGCCGAGGCGATCCACGGCGACAAATCGCAATCGAATCGCGAAAAGGCGCTCGAGAACTTCCGCGCCGGCAAGACTCGCGCGTTGGTCGCGACCGACATCGCCGCACGCGGCATCGACGTGCCGGGCATCACGCACGTCGTCAACTTCGACCTGCCGAACGTCTCGGAGAGCTACGTCCACCGGATCGGGCGCACCGCGCGCGCCGGCAAGGACGGCATCGCGGTCGCGTTCTGCGACGGCGACGAACGCGAGCTGCTGCACGACATCGAGAAGCTGATCCGTCGGAAGATCCCGGTCGTGCCGACGCCGATCCTTCCCGAGTCGACGGAGCCCGCGCCGGAGTCGCACCGTCGTGGCCCGCCACCGCGCGCGCCGCGGTCCCGCGCGCCCGCGCCGTCGAAGCCGCAGTCGTCGAAGCCACACGCCTCGAAGCCAACCCAGGCGAAACCCAACGCGCAGGCGCCCCGCTCCGGCGGCCGCCGGTCGTTCGGTCAGGATGTCGTCGCGCGCACGCCGACGACGCCCGGCGCGAAGCGCGGCGGTCCACGCGGCCGGGGCGGACGTCGCGGCCGCAGGTGACGCGGCGCGCGCTCGGCCGGTGCGCCGGCCATGATGCGCCGATGTTCCACGTCGTGACGTTCGCCGTCTCTCTCGCGGTCGCGCCGCAGGCCGACGCGCCGCAATCACCGACACCCCCGCCGTCCGCGACCGCGCTTCCGCGCTTCGCCGCGCCGATTCGGATCGAAGCCGACGGCAAGCCGATCGTGACCGTCGTCGGACACGCGGCACCGTTCCTCGTCGATCTCGACGACGACGGCAAACGCGACCTCGTCGTCGGGATGTTCGGGAACGACACCGACGCGAAGGGTGGCGCCGGCCGCTTCTACAAGAACGTCGGAACGGACGCCGCGCCGCGCTTCGCGACGTCGGAACCGTTCACGGTCGACGGACAGCTCGCGACGATGGAGTCGAGTTGATGCATCGGCTTCGATCCGCAGTTCGCGGATCTCGACGGCGACGGCAAGCTCGACATCGTCAACGGCCGCTATCAACCGGCGGCTGTCTATTGGTTCCGCGGTCTCGGCGGCACGAGGCTCGCGGCGCGCGCCGAACTGCTTCCCGGCGCCGACGGCCGTTCGATGGCGACGACGAACACGGGCGATCTCGACGGCGACGGCTGCATCGATCTCGTCATCGGTGACACGTCTGGTCACGTCTACTGGAGCCGCAACGAAGGCACGAAGACGTCGCCGAAGTTCACGTCACGCGCGCCGCTGATGGTCGGCGACGCTCCGGTGAAGGTCTCGCACAAGTCCGATCCGTTCGCCGTCGACTTCGACGCCGACGGCCACGTCGACCTGCTGGTCGGCGACGAGGTCGCCGACGTCGTCTGGTTCCGCGGCAAGGGCGACGGCACGTTCCACGCGGGTGTGTCCCTGTTCACTCGCGAACCGATCGACCCGAAGGCCGGCTACGGGCCGGCGAAGGCGAAGCTCGAACCGCATCGCGTCGTTCCGGGCTACCGCCTCCGCGTCACCGCCGTCGACTGGAACCTCGACGGCAAGCTCGACCTGCTGATCGGCAACTGCGCGACGGAGCCCGGCGAGCTGATGGCCGATGGCAAGCCCGGACGCGGGACGACGGTCGACCACGTCTACCTGCTGCTGCAGCAG
>JAEYTU010000635.1 GCA_023433825.1 Planctomycetota bacterium | reverse complement strand
GGCCTGCACGAGCAGCCGTTCGACGTGGCGTGAGTGGACGACGACCTGATCGGCTTCCTGCGTCAGCGCCGGCGCGAGGTCGGCCGGCAGTGCGCCGTACTCGTAGTCGAAGCGGATCGCATGGCGCCGCGTCGCCGACGGACGTGCGACGCGCGGCGGCCAGCCGGCCGAGAGCCAGAGATCGGCGGCCGGCGGTCGGGCGACGAGATGCGGGACGAGTTCGGGCTCGCGACGGCGGAAGTCCTCGTACCGGCCGAGATCCGGGCGCGCGGCGACGAGATGCAGGTCGACACGGCCGCGGCGGCGCAGCGCGTTCGCCGTCGCCGCGGTCAGCACCGACGTCGAGTCGAGTTCGAACAGCGGTGCCTCGAGGACGACGACGGGGCGCGAGTCGCCGGCGGGTTCGGTGAACGGCGCGGGTGTCGCGCGCTGCGCGGCCAGCGCGCGGCCGCGGCGGCCGATCGCGTCGGCCGCGGCCGGGTCGGCGAGCAATCGCTGCACGACCGGAACGAGCATCCGCCGATCCGGCTCGAAGCGCGCGCCGTCGCCGTCGGCGACGTGACGCCCACCGATCGGCACGCAGCAGCCGGGCGCGTCGACGCGTTCGGCGATCGGTGCGAAGCGCGACAGGATCAGCGGTCGACCGGTCGCGAGCAGGCGGTCGACGAGTGCCGCTGTGGGTGCGTGGCGCCACGGCTGCAGCCACGCGCAGACGTCGGCGTCGACGGCATCCGGGTGGACGCGCCGCAGCGCACGGCCGCACGCGGCCGCGGTCTCCGACGCGAGCGCGATCGCGACCGGATCGCCGTCGTCGACGTGGCCGATCGGCGCATTCGGCGCCGGCGCATCGGGCTGCGCGGCGGGCGCCACGCGGCGCGGCGCGGTCCGAAGCGCACGCGCGAACGTCGCACCGACGTCGACGCCGACGCCGATCCGTTCGACGAACGTCGCGTCGCCGTTCTGCAGCGACGCCTGCGCGAGCGCGTCGGGCGACCCGAAGACCAGGACCGGTGCGGCTGGCGCGACGTCGGTCGCCGCGATCGCGGCGAGGTGCGCGAGTGTCGCATCGTCGACGTTCGTGCGGATCGTGCGCGTCGTCGTGCCGTCGCAGAGCGGAACGGCGCGGACACCCGTCGCGACGCCGACGCTGCGCGTCAGGTCGAGCGCGCAGCGGAATCCGCGCGCCAGCGCCAGCGCGAGCGTCTCGCGCAAGGCGGTCGCGTCGGCGTCGGCGCCGAACGCGTCGCCGTGGAACCGAAGTTCCGCCCGTTCCGATCCCTGCATGCCGCGCCCGTCATCGGCATGACGACGGGCGCGAGCGGAGCCGATTCGGGCGGCTGGTGCCCGCCGTCGATCAGTTCTCGAGGCCGAGGATGACGCTGCCGGCCGCGAACGGACCGCTGCCGAACGTCTGCGTCAGGTCGGCGTTGTAGATGTACGCCGTGGTTGCCGGCACAGCCGTGACCGCAGGCCACGTGCACTGTTCACCCTGGCTCAGCGCGACCGGCAGCACGCCGCCGCCGAGACCCGGATCGATCGCAGCGGCCTGCATGAAGATCGGGAAGTTCAGGAACGAGTTCGCGAACGGGAAGCTGAGGAAGTTCAGCGTCGACGTCCCGCCGGTCGCGGAGGTCACACCCATCGGAATCGAGATCGTCGGCATCGCGATCAACGTGCCGCAGAGCAGCGGCGTCACGATGTTCGAGTTCTGGCCGGCGACGTGCATGACGACCGGCTGCGAGGTCGGGCCGTTGGCGACGTAGTACTGCAGCCGCAGCAGCTTCGAACCGATGTGGTGGAACAGCGTCGTCGTCAGCGTGAACGCCGCCGTGCGACCGGTCGCGATGCAGCCGGTTCCGATGTTCGTGCCCGAGGACGAGGTCCACAGCGCGCCGCTGGCGGTCGCGCGATCCGAGTTGTAGGTCCCGGTCGGCGTCATCGAGTCGTAGCTGACTTCCCAGATCAGGTCCTGCGTCCCGGGGTAGGAGAACGGCACGTCGAGCGGCAGACGGTTCGTCCACGGCATCGGCGTGGTGCCGTTGCCCGGCGCCGTCCAGTCGGCGAGGTTCACCGGCTTGCGAACGAACGCGACCGTGCGCGACGCGAGGATGTTGCCGGCGAAGTCCGGCGTGAACCGCTCGATGTCGCCGAGTCCGAGGACGAACTCGATGTTCGCCGTGCGCGCGACGGCGGTCGTGGTCGTCGTCGTGCCTTCGTCGCGACGGAAGTTGACGGCGACGATGTTGTTGAGCGGCGTCGTCCGCAGCGACGTGTGAACTTCCTGGTAGCGGAACGAACCGGCGGGGGCGAGCGTGCCGCTGAACGGGTAGAGGACCGAGGTCGTACCGCGTGCGGTCTCGAAGCCGGCGGGCGCGGTCGTGATGGTCTGCGCGACGGCGGCGCCGGCGAGACAGACGAACGGGAGGAACGTGATGAGTCGTGACATGGTGGATCCGTGAGTTGAGGGAGTCAGTGAGAAAGGAACCGACGGGGGCGGCCACGCTACCGAACGTCGTCGCCGACGGAAGATCCTCCTTCGTGTCGCGACTAGCATCCGCCGCCCGTCATGCCGTCCTCGCCGAGACGAACCCACGCCCGCGCATGCCCGACCGCACGCTGACCCCCCACCCGCATCGGCGCTGCGCGAGTCTCGCGATGGCGGCGCAGTTGCCGGCGAGTGCGTTCGTCGGGCCGTTCGTAGCCCCCGGGCCGGACGCTCTCGACGCGAGAATCGACCTGAAATCGCTGCGCCGACGCGTGCTGCATGCGCTCGCAACGCGCGGCACCCCGGCGGCGCACGCGCGCCTCGAAGGGCTCGACAGCGCGGACCTCGCGGCCGGCACGGTGCAGGACCTCGTCGCGCGCGGATACGCGGTCGCGCTCGAAGAGGCCGCGAGCCTGTGCAAACCGGCCCCGGACGAGCCACCGTTCGACGTCGGCGGCACGCCGGCGACGCCGAAGGATCTGCGGCGCAAGAAGGACTTCCTCGTCGCGTCCGGCGGCGCGCGTTTCCGGTTCTCGCGGCGCGGTGGATTGCAGTTCATCGATCGCGAGCGCGAGTTGAACGTCGAGCACTGCGTCCGCTTCGAGGATCGCACCGACGTCGGCACGCTCGACCGGTTCGTCGCGAAGGAAGGCGAGCTGCCGCGCCGCTTCGATGCGGCGTTCCTCGACCCGATCGCGTACCGCCAGGGCGAACTCGGCGACGAGCTGATCCTCGACGGATGGCTCGGTCGGACGTCGCGTGACCTTCCGTGTCGTCTGACGCTGGTCGGTCGACGCGACGAGTCGTTCGTTCGGTTGACCGTGCGCATCGACAACCGGCGGCGCGACCATCGCTTGCGAATCCGATTCCACGGGATGCCGGACGTCGCGCCGATCGTTGGCATCGACGCAGGACCACTCGAACGGATCGTCACCGCACACGGCGGCTACCACGCGGCGACGCTCGTCCGCTCGTGCGGCCGGGTGGCGATCGGCGGTGGGCTCGACGATGCCGACGACGAACTCGTCGAAGTGCCCGACGCGCAGTGCCTGCGCGTCGTCGAGTGCACGTTCCACCTCGGCGCCGAAACGTGAGTCGCGCGCGCGTCGCGTGACATCGTTAGGCTCTGCGGCCCGACTCCGCCGCCACCACCTCCACCTCGGGTCGCGATGACCGAACTTCTGTTCTTCCTGATCGGCTGCGCCTGCACGTTGGCGGTGACGCTCTTCGTCGCCGGGAACGCGCGCCGCAGCGTCGAACGAACGCCCGCGCCGGAGTCGATTCCGCAGCAGCCGGTGCGCGAAACACTCGACCACGACGCGACACTCGACCAACCGACGTCGTTGCTCGAAGTCGCGACGACCTGGTCCGACGAGCAGGACCACCTCGGCGCCGTCGTCGACAGCGTCGGCAACGAACTCGCGAACCTCGTGTCCGGCGTCGAAGGGCACGCGCAGATCCTGTGCGAAGTCGTCGGCGAGCCCGACCAGGTCCCGGTCTGCGCCGAGCAATTGTGGATCGCCGTTCGTCGGTTGCGTTCGTTCAGCGAGAAGCTGCTGAGCTACGCGCGGCCGGCGACGCCGGAACGTCGCTCGACCGACCTGCGTGGGCTGTTCTACGGAATCCGCCAGGAGGTCGAGGACCACCTCGCCGGCGCCGTGCAGGTCCGATTGCAGATCGGTGCGGCGTTGCCGTACGCCGACACCGACGGCGCGACGCTGCGTCATGCGACGATGTTCCTCGTCGACGCGATCCTGGCCGTCGAACCGGATGCGAGCGAACTCGTCTTCGAAGTGCTGTCGCGCGTCGAGGCCGAGACGGGCGCCGACGAGGACGAGTCGGCGCCGGTCGTCGAGATTCGGATCATGGTCGACGCCGAGGTCGCGGCGCGCGGGCGCGACGTGACGGCGGGCGACGTCAGCCTCGGCTATCAGGCGGCGCACGCGCTGCTCGAACGGATCGGCGGTTCGCTGTCGTTCGTGCATCACGCGGGGCTGACGACGACGGCGAGCATCGTGCTGCCGGCGTCGGCCGAGGCGCCGGAGCCGCCGCAGGAGACCGAGTCGCTCGGCGACGAAGCCGAACACCCGTATGGCGGCGTGCTGATCCTCGAAGCCGACCCGTCGATCCGCTCGATGCTGGCGCGCGAGATGGCGCAGCAGGGTCGGCACACGTTCCGCTGCACGAACGGCACGGCGGCGCGGTCGCTGTTCGGCGCGACACCGGAACGATTCGAGTTGCTGATCCTCGAGGAGGACGCCCGGCTCGAGTCCGGCGCCGACCTCGCAGCCGACGCGCTGCTGCAGGTGCCGACGACGAAGGTGCTGCTGCTGGTGCAAGGGCAGCCTGGGCGCGACCTGTCGGACGAGTACCCGGGACGTTGGCTCGCGGTCCGCAAGCCGTTCGGACTGATGGAACTTCGCGAGGCGCTCGTGACGCTGCTCGGCAGCGGCCAACGCGTCTGACCCCACGGCGCGCCGCGCCGCCGACGCGACGCAGGGGTAGCGACGCGCCGGTCAGTCCGTAAGCTCCGCGCCCCCTTTTCCTCGAACCGGAGCCAGGACCCTGAAGCGCAAAGACGGTCGCGCCGCCGACCAACCCCGACCGATCAAGTTCACCCGCGCGTTCACGGACCAGTGCCCCGGCTCCGTGCTCGTCGAAGCCGGCCGGACGAAGGTGCTGTGCACGGTGTCGTTCACCGAGCAGGTTCCGCAGTGGATGAAGGGCCAGGGGTCCGCCTGGTTGACCGCGGAGTACTCGATGCTGCCGGGCTCGACCGAGCAGCGGAAAATGCGCGAGGCGCGGATGGGGCGCGTCGACGGTCGATCGCTGGAGATCCAACGCTTGATCGGCCGCAGCCTGCGCAGCGTCGTCGATCTGACGCTGATGCCGGAGGTCACGATCTGGGTCGACTGCGACGTCCTGTCGGCCGACGGCGGCACGCGCACGGCGGCGATCAACGGTGCCTGCGTCGCGCTGTACGACGCGCTGCTGTCGCTGGAGGAACGCAAGCAGGTCCGCCGGTGGCCGATGCGCGGCCTCGTCGCGGCGACGTCGATCGGCCTGACGCAGGGTCGGACGCTCGTCGACCTCGACTACCCCGAGGACTCGACGATCGACGTCGACATGAACCTCGTCTGTCTGGAGGACGGTCGCTTCGTCGAGATCCAGGGCTCGGCCGAACGCGCGCCGTTCGACCAAGCCCAGCACGACGCGATGGTTGCAGCCGGGCGCGAGACCTGCATGCGGATCATGGACGAGCAGCGACGTTCGCTCGGCCTGCCGCTGAAGGGCTGACGCGGAGACCCGGCGTGGCCGAACTCTGGATCGCCACCGCGAATCGGAAGAAGCGCGCCGAACTCGAACGTCTGCTGGCGCCGCTCGGTCTCGCGCTGCGAACGCTCGACGACCTGGGCCAGCCGTTCACGGTCGACGAGGACGCGCCGGATTTCGCCGGCAATGCGCGGAAGAAGGCCGCGGCGCTGGCACAGCTCGTGCGCGCGCCGGCGCTCGGTGACGACTCCGGGCTCGTCGTCGACGCGCTCGGCGGTCGACCCGGCGTCCACTCCGCCCGGTATGGCGGGCCCGGTCTCGACGACCGCGGCCGGCTGTCGCGACTGCTCGAAGAACTGCGCGAAGTTCCCGACGAACACCGCACGGCGCGCTTCGTCTGCAGCCTCTGCCTGTGCGACGGCGACGGTTCGGTCCGCTTCGCGACCGAAGCGGTGTGCGAAGGCTTCCTGATCACGACGCCGCGAGGCGCCGACGGTTTCGGCTACGATCCCGCGTTCGTCGTGACGGAGCAGCGCGCCCGGCCCGACGCGAGAACCTTCGCGCAACTGACGGCCGCCGAGAAGGATCTCGTCAGCCACCGCGGCAAGGCCCTCGCCGCGCTCGCCCATCACCTGCGCGCGCAGCCGCTCCACTCCCCGGCGACTCGACCGGAATCACGACAGGACTCACGTCCGGACCCCCGCCTGTGACCGACACCGCCCTGATCCGCAACTTCAGCATCATCGCTCACGTCGACCACGGGAAGTCCACGCTCGCGGACCGCCTGCTCGAACTGACGTCGACGATCGAGAAGCGTCAGATGAAGGAGCAGATCCTCGACGACATGGAGTTGGAGCGGGAGCGCGGGATCACGATCAAGGCGCGCGCGGTCGCGATGCGGTACCGAGCGAACGACGGCAAGACGTACCTGCTGAACCTGATCGACACGCCGGGGCACGTCGACTTCAACTACGAGGTCCTGAAGTCGTTGCAGGCATGCGAAGGCGCGCTGCTGCTCGTCGACGCAGCGCAGGGCGTCGAGGCGCAGACCGTCGTCAACGCACACCTCGCCGAGCAGGCGAAGCTCGCGATCATTCCGATCCTCAACAAGATGGATCTGCCGCACGCGCGGCCCGAGGAGGTCGCGACCGAGATCGAGGACGCGATCTGCATCCCGGCCGAGGACGCGATCCCGATCTCGGCGAAGACCGGGCTGAACTGCGAGAAGGTTCTCGAGGCGATCGTCGCGAAGATCCCGGCCCCCGTCGGCGACCCGGAGGGCAAGCTGCAGGCCCTGATCTTCGACGCGGTCTACAACGACTATCGCGGCGTCGTCATCTACATCCGGATCCTGCACGGCACGCTGCAGCCGAAGGACGTGATCTGGATGTTCGGCACGAAGACCAACTACGAGGTCCTCGAGGTCGGTCGTCTCGCGCCGATGATGACACCGGAGCCGCTGCTGCACGCCGGCGAGGTCGGTTACCTCGTCGCCAACATCAAGCGTCTGCAGGACGTCAACATCGGCGACACGGTCACCCACTTCGACGAGCGGCGCCGCGGCGAGCAGCTCCCCGGGTTCCGCGCGCCGAAGCCGATGGTGTTCTGCGGGATCTACCCGACGAACCCGAGCGACTTCGACAACCTGCGGAAGGCGCTCGAGAAGCTCCGGCTGAACGACTCGTCGTTCACCTACGAGCCGGAGACGTCGGACGCGCTCGGCTTCGGATTCCGTTGCGGGTTCCTCGGGTTGCTGCACATGGAGGTCATCCAGCAGCGGCTCGAACGCGAGGACGACATGGACCTCGTGCAGACGGCGCCGACGGTCACGTATCGGATCGTGATGACCAACGGCGACGCGGTCGAGATCCACTCGCCGTCCGAGATGCCCGAGCCGAACTTCATCGCCGAGCATCAGGAGCCGATGACGCAGCTCAACATCGTCGTCCCGGTCGAGTCGATCGGCGCCGTCATGAAGCTCTGCAGCGAGCGGCGCGGCATCTACCAGAAGACCGACTACTACGGCCGCCAGCGCGTGATGATCGGCTTCGAGATGCCGTTCGCCGAGATCATCTTCGACTTCCACGACAAGCTGAAGTCGCTGACGCGCGGCTACGGCACGATGGATTACGAGCTGATGGGCTACCAGACCGCGAACCTCGTCAAGATGCGGATCCTGGTCAACGGCAAGGAGGTCGACGCGCTGTCGATGGTCTGCCACAAGGACCAGGCCGAGTCGCGCGGGCGAAAGGTGCTGAAGAAGCTGCGCGACGAGATCCCGCGTCACATGTTCGAGGTCGCGCTGCAAGCGGCCGTCGGCGGCAAGATCCTCGCGCGTGAGACGATTCGCGCACTGGCGAAGAACGTGACCGCGAAGTGCTACGGCGGCGACATCTCGCGCAAGCGCAAGCTGTGGGAGAAGCAGAAGGAAGGCAAGAAGCGGATGAAGCAGGTCGGCAACGTCGAGATCCCGCAGAAGGCCTTCCTCGCAGTGCTGACCAGCGACGAGGAATGACGCCGTGAACGCCACGAAGCCTGTCAAGCGCAAGCGCGCCGTTCGCGAGACGCTGGAGTCGTTCGGGATCGCGATCCTGATGGCCGTGCTGCTGAAGCCGACCGTCATCGAGGCCTACAT
>JAEYTU010000530.1 GCA_023433825.1 Planctomycetota bacterium | reverse complement strand
TGCCTGCAGATCACGTCGGCGACGACGAACGCGAACGGCACGTGCGAACTGCGCGGCGCGCCGACCACGCCGTTCGCCGTCCGCGTCGCCGGGCCGGGGCATCAAGCGGCATTCGTCGAGAACGTTCGTCTGGACGACCCGACGCCGCTCCGCATCGTCGTCGCGAGCGGCGCACGGCTCGTCGGCACCCTCGCGCCGGTCGTGGCGCTCGAAGACTTACGCGCGATGGCCGGCAGCGGTGGCCCGCGTCCGCTGAACCTGTCGATCCAGTTGCAGCGTCGCGTCGGCGACACGATGGAGAAGCTGCCGGTCGGTCCCTCGAGCGAAGGCGCAACGATCGGCGCGGACGGCACGTTCGTCGTCGAAGGGATCCCATCGGGGACCTGGAGCGTTCGCTTGCAGACCTGGCGCGCGTTCGCACCGGGGAATGCGTTCAGCGTCACCGAGGTGCTCGACGACGCCCTGACGTTCGCCGACGGCGAGACGAAGACGAAGGCGTTCGACATCTCGGCACTGCATCCGGCGCGACTCCGCGCACGAGCGACGCTCGACGGTGAACTGGTGGTCGGCAAGGTGCAGGTCGTCCGCGCCGGACACATGTCGATGCCGGCGACGACCGATGCCGAAGGGCGAATCGACCTCGTGCTCGCACCCGGCGAATGGAAGGTCCAACCGATCCGCACGCTGCCGGGAGCCGGTCGCGTGACGTTCGATCCGCCAGAAGTCGCCGTGCTGAAGCCGGGCACCACCGTCGAACAGACGTTCCACGCGTGGTCGGCATCGGCGCGCTTGCGCGCGGTCGCCCCCGACGGGACGCCGGTGGCCGACATCGCGTTCCATGTGTCGCGTGACATGGTGCGCGCGCTCGCGCCGCCGACGACGTCCCGCGCCGACGGGACGTTCGAACTGCACGGCGCACCCGGTGTCTACGAATTGCGCGCGCGGATCCGTTCGCTGACCGACGCGCAGGCCTACGCGGCGTTCCTGCGCACACAGCCCACGCCGGAAGCCGCCGCCGCCACGACGATCGTCGTCGGGACCGTGACACTGCCCGGCGGTGCGAACCTCGTCGACCTGCGGCTCCCGCCGGAGTGGGATCGGTGAACGGAATGCGCCGTGCTTCCCTGCTGACCCTGCTCGTCGCCGTCGTCGCCGCGTGCTACTGGCTGCTCGGCGACGCGCCGCCGACGCCGATCGTCGATCGCGGGGCGCCGATCGCAGTCGCGGACGACTCCCCGAGCGACGTGACCGATGCAACCGCCGCAGCGCCGACGCGCACGCCAATGCTCGTGCCCGCGCCGGCGAGACCCGTCGCACGACCTTCGACGACCAGCGCCCATCGCGATGCCGGCGACATCGCTCCGCGCGACGGCGTCCGCGTGAGCGGACACGTCGTCGACGCCGACGGTCAACCGTTCGCGGATGCGCGCGTCACGTTGTCGCGGCGCGGTCAGTCCACCGATGCCGAAGAGCGCGAGGCGACGACCGAAGTGTCGCAACGGACGCTGCGAAACGGGAGCTACGCGTTCAAGGCGCCGCTCGAACCGGGGGAATGGTCGCTGCGCGTGTCGCACGAGGGCCGCACCTGCGAGTTGCTCCGGCCCGGGAGCTCGATCGTTCTCGCCGGCGCCGACCAAGTCGTCGACATCGTCGTCGCGGCGATCCCTGCGCGAGCCGTCGTCGAAGGCATCGTCGTCGACACGATCGGAGCCCCGATCCGCGGCGCGCGCGTCCGTGCGTGGCTGCCGCCGCACGCGCCCGCACGAACGACGTCCGGTCGCGACGGCACGTTTCGTCTGATCCAACCCGACGCGTTTCCATCGGACGAACCGTTCTCGTTTCGCGTCGACGCCGAGGGCTTCGAGCCGCTGGAGACCGACGCCGAGCATCGCTTCGGCACGACCGGCGTCCGCCTCGTCGTCGACTCCGGTCCGATCCTCGAAGTCCGCGTCCGACGGGCCGACGACGGCACACCGGTCGAGAACTTCCACGTCCGCATCGTCCCGAAACCCGGCGGAGCCGTCGGGCACCGCGTCCAGGACGGGACACCGCGCGGAGGAACGTCACACCCTCGCGGCGTCGCGCGCATCCCGCTGCGCGAGACCGGGCCGCACCTCGTCAGCGTCGAACCGGAGTCGTCGACGGGACTGTGCGGCGTGGCGTTCGTCGAGGTGGACGTGCAGGACGACGTGCCGGCGATCGCCGAGGTGCGGTTGCATCCACCGGCGTCGCGACGCGTCGTCGTCGTGCGTTCGAACGGCGCGCCGGTCGTCGGCGCGGCGGTCGACCTGCTCGTGCCGCCGAACGCGACACCGATCACGAACAGCACCGCAGTGCTTTCGAGCAGCGATTGGATGAACACGAACGCCCCCCGCGCACTTCGCGTGATGAGTGCGCCAACGAGTGCCGGCGGCGAATGCGACCTCGTTGGAGATCCGTGGACACGCCACACGGTGCGCGTGACGGGCGCGGGCGTGCAATCGACGTTCGTCGCCGACGTCCAGCTCGCCGACCCGTCGCCGCTGCGGATCGTCGTGACCGGTGCGGCGCGGCTGACCGGTCGGTTGAGCCCCGCCGAGGTGTTGGCGCAGTTCGAGATTCCGCCGTTTCGGCCGGGCGGCGAGCGCATCGCCGCCTCGGTCGTGCTGGAGCGCGGGACGGGCGAAGCGAAAGAGCGATACCCGCACAACTTGTTGCCGGGCGGTGCGCCGGTCGCGACCGACGGAACGTTCGCGATCGACGGGATCCCACCGGGAATCTGGGACATCGTCTTGATGACGCCGCGGAGTCGATCGCCGGGGCATCCGGTGCGCTCCTACTACCACGTGTCGTGCACACTCCGCCGCGGCGTGACGCTCACGTCCGACGTCACGACCGACCTCGATCTCGACGTGGCGCCGCTTCGCTTCGCGCGGTTGCGTGGCACCGTGACCCTCGACGGTGCGGTCGGCGTCGGCGCGGTGTGGTTGAACCGGACGGAGCCAGCGCCCTCGGTCTCCGCGACCACGGATGCTTCGGGCCGATTCGAGGTCATGCTCGATCCGGGCGAGTGGCGGATGTCGCTGCACCCCGGCGATCCTCCGATCGCGCGTGGCTTCGACGCGGACCAACGCGTCGTCCTCGCAGCCGGTCAGACGTTGGATGCGACGTTCGTGACTCGCTCCGCGCACGCGCGCGTCCGCGTCGTCGCTCCCGACGGAACGCCGGCGGCGAACATCCCGCTCGCGTTCCATTCCGGCGGTGAATTCTCGGTCCCGCATCACGCCGTCACCGACGCCACCGGACACGTCGACCTGCGGCTGACGCCCGGCACCTACGAGGTCCGCGCGTGGCTCCGTTCGCTCGCGACCGAGTCGGCGCGAATCGCGTTCGCCCGTCGAAACCGAGAGCGCGAAGGCGGCGCGACCGCGAGCGGCATCGTCGTCGTCGGCGCCGTGCCGATCCCGTCGACTGACGTCGTCGACCTTCGTCTGCCGCCGGAGTGGGATTGGTGAACGGAATGCGCCCCACCTCGCTCGTCGTCGTTCTCGCGCTGCTCGCACTCGCATTCACGAGCGCCGTGCAGCGCAGCAAGCTCGCGGAGATCCACGTGAAAGGCACGATCACAGACCCGAATGGGCATCCGATCGCGGGCGCGACGATCCGTCTGGCGCCGCCGCTCCTGACGATGTGGACGTCGACGAGATCGACTCTCGTCCGCTTCGACGAATTCACGACGCGCTCGCGCCGCGATGGAACGTTCGCGTTCGCACGCCCGCTTCCTGCCCGCGACGTTCACCTGAGCGTCTCTGGCCACGTACTGCTCCGACCCGGCGCCTGCGTCGCGCTCGACGCCGCCACGCGTGAGCACACGCTCGCGATCGTGGCGCGCCCCGACTCGTTCCTGCGTGGAGTCGTCGTCGACGAACGCGGCGAACCCGTCGCGGACGCGGAGGTCGAAGTCGTCGAGCCCGATCGCAGGATCTCGGCGGAGCGGGCGACGGATGCCCGCGGACGGTTCGAGTTGCAGTCGAGCGAAGTCGACGATCGCGACGCGCCGTTCGCGATCCGCGTCTTCGGAGCGACGTTCGAGACCCTCCAGACCGACGCCGTTCACCGTCTCGACGCGGAGCCGGTTCGGCTCGTCGTCCGCGACGGCGTTCCGTTCGAAGTCCGCGTCGTCCGCGACGCCGACGACACGCCGGTCGACGAGTTCGACGTTCGCTTGCTGCCGGTGCCACGTCCCGACTTCGCGCTGCAGATGATTCACCAAATCGGTCTCGCGTCTCGCGCGTCCGGCCGGCACACGAACGGCATCGCTCGAATTCGGCACGTTCGTCCCGACGACTACCTGCTGTGCATCGAACCCTCGGCGGCGTCGTCCCTGTGCGCCGCGTGGTTCGTCCCGATCACGATCGGCAAAGGCCGGCCAGACGTCGCGACGGTCCGACTCGCCGCGCCCGTCTCGCGACGCGTGATCGTCGAACGCGCGGACGGAGCGCCGGTCGCCGGCGCCAGCGTCGTCCTCGCCCTGCGCTACGGCCACGGCAACGGCCGCGGCAACGCGAACGGCGATGGGCCGCCGACGGAGATCGACGAGGAACTCGGCGACCTGCCCTCGAACGGCCGCCTCGCGATCACGCGCGCGACGACCGCTGCCGACGGTGGCTGCGAGCTGCGCGGCTCGCCGCACGAGTCGTTCGTGGCGTTCGTGTCCGGCGACGGCTTTCGGCCGCTCGCCGTCGACGGGCTCCGGCTCGACGAATCGGCGCCATTCCGCATCGTGTTGCCGAACCTCGCACGGCTGACGGGGCGACTTCGACCGATCGAGGTCCTCGATCAGCTGACCCCGCGCGTGGGTGGAATGCCGATGTTCCCGGCCAACATCGCCGTGCAGCGGTCACGGATCGATGCCGCAGGAACGCACAGGCGCAGCGACGCACCGGAGTTCGTCGCGATCGGCGCCGACGGCGCGTTCGCCATCGATGGGATTCCACCCGGCGCGTGGGACGTCGTGCTGTTGCACCAGTTCGTCGCCGGTTGGGCGCTCGACACGTGCGAGGTCCCGTTGCGCATCGGCGAGACGTTCGGCGCCGGCGAGACCGTCGAGCTCGATCTCGACATCGGCGCACTGCGAACGGCGGACGTGCGCGGGACCGTGCACCGCGATGGTGTCGCGTTCGAAGGTCACGTTCGACTGACGCGGCTCCACCCGCCGGCTGCGATCGAGACGATCTCGAACGTTCACGGCAAGTTCCACGCGTGGCTGCCGCCCGGCGACTGGCATGTCGCGATCCGCGACGCGAACGCGCCGCGACGCACGCCGTGGCTCGGCGCCGACGCGAGCGTCGCGCTTCCGTCCGGCCAGCGCACGGAGGCGACGTGGCAAGTGCGAACGGCTCGACTTCGGCTCCGCGTGTCGACCCCGAACGGAAGCCCCGCCGCGCGCGTCGCGATCGGCGTGCAGCGCGCGGATCGCAGCACGGCGAGTGTCGACGCGACGACCGACGACGCCGGCGCGGTCGAGTTGGCGCTGTCCGGCGGCGAGCACGTCGTCGTCGCGCGGCGCGGCGCGGTGACGTTCACCGTGGGAACGTGCGTGCTACCGGTGAAGGACGACGTCGTCGACCTTCGTCTGCCGCAGGAGTGGGATCGGTGAACGCGTCAGTTGTGGAACTGCAGCGTGACGCCGGTGCCGAGTGCGAGTGTGCCCGTCACGTTCGTTGCGTTGACGCCGACCGCGGACAACAACGCCGCCGGCGCGCCGATGCCGTCGCCGATCGTCCACTTGCTGCTCCAGCCGACGACGCCGCCGAACGCATTCGCGCTGGAGTCCATCCACAGCGAATGATCGAAGAACGTCTTCCCGGTCAGTGACGGGTCGTTCGGGATCGGAACGTTGGGCCACGTCGCGCTCGCGCCGACCGCCGTCAGACCGACCACGAAGTCGACCGACGCCCGGACGTTGCATCCCGGCGCGCCGAGCGGACCGAGGTCGATCGGCAACGGCCATCCGCCATAGCTGCCGCCGATGCCCTGGCTGCCGATCCACGCGAACCCGCTCGTACCAGTCATCAGGTTGTGGTACGTGACGCGCCAATTCCCGCCGAGCTGCGGACTCGTGAAGTTGATGCGGTTGTTCGAGTTGCCTCGCCCGAACTGGCAGGGGTTCGACAGCGTGCCGTTGTCCTCGCGCATTCCCTCCTTGCGGAGTTGCGCTTCGAGAAACCACGGCGACGTCGACGAGTTGTTCGTCTGCATCAGGTCGACGACGAGCGTGCCACCCGGCGTGCCGACGTAGAGCATCGGCGTCGAGAACGGGATGTTCTCCCATGGTTGCGGCCAGACGTTCGTGCCGGGACGCGCCGGCAGATTCAGCGGGCCGCTCCGGACCGTGATCGGCGACGGCCCGTGGTTGTTGGCGAACGTGTCCGTCAACCCCGACAGCGGCGTCGCCGTGACCGAGATCGTCAGGACCAAGTTCGTCGTCGCCGGCGGGTTGTCGTTCCCGAGCCATGAGTTCGACGCGTTCTGCCCCGGCCGCCGGATGTCCATCGACGTCCACAGCCCCGCGGGCACCGGGATGTCGGACGTCGCGTACATCATCTGCGCGCGAGAGTCGTGTGGGACGGCGACCGAGGTGGTGCTGTAGAAGACGTCGCCGACATACCAGACGCTCCCGATCGGCCGCTGCATGGCCGCTTGCGACGGAACGACGATCGACTGCGCCGACGTGGCATCGGCGAGGAGGCAGGCAGTGATGGCGAGAGCAGCGGTTCGCATGGGGCACTCGGGGTCGGACGAGACGAGCGGAGTGAGGGGGCGAGCAGAGGACGGGCGGCGAGAGTACCGCGGGCCTGAAACGTTGGTGCCTGGCACTTTCGTTTCACTTTGTCGGAGGAAGTGAAACGAAGGTGCCAGGCACCTTTGTTTCACTTCACTCCAACCGCAGGAGAGATCGTCGAACTGCGTCTACCGCCGCAATGGATGAAGTGACTCGATGCGCCCGCTGCTGATCGTCGTCGTCGTCGCGCTCGCCGCCGTCGCATGGATCCTCGCGCACGGCGCGGCGCGCCCGCCGGACGCGCCGGAGAACGAGGCGGTGACGACGGTGTCGACAACCGAACCCGCGCACGTCGAGGACGCGGCGATCCGGTCGGCGCTCCCTGCGCCCGCCTCTGCGCGCGCCGAACGCACGGAGATCGCGCCGGAGATCGCGCCCGCGAGCCCGCGCACCGACCTCACGATCCTCCGCGGCCGCTGCGTCGACGTCGCCGGCGCACCGCTGCACGGCGTGACCGTCACGCTGCGCGGCGGTCCGGACGACCCGGTCGTCGACAGTCTCATGGGTCATCTCGCGAATCCGTCCGCCGAGTCGCCGCCGACGACGCGAACGGGCGCCGACGGTCGGTTCGAACTTCGCTGCGTCCCCGCGCGCGGCGAGCCGTACGACCTCCACCTGGCGATCGCGACCCACGTGGCGATGCAACGGCGCTGGAACGAGCTGCCGATCGGCGAAGTCGTCGACACCGGAACGATCACGCTGCCGGACGGCGTGCACGTCCACGGCCTCGCGACGAACCGCGATCGAGTTCCGTTCCGCGATCTGCAGATCCACCTGCATCGCGTCGGCCGAAGCACCGACGGCGTCACGTTCCGTCCAAATGACCGCGCCGTCGCGACGACGCTCGCCGATGGATCGTTCCATTTCCCCGCGTCGTGTTCGCCGGGCGAATGGCAGCTCGACACACTCGTCGGAACGCTCGTAGCACCCGACGCGCGGATGACACTCGCCGGTCGCGCGCACGCGCTCGACGTCGTCATCGACCTGCCGGCCGCGACGAAGTCCGTCGAAGGCGTCGTCGTCGACGAGCACGGGCATCCGGTCGTCGACGCGCTCGTGTACCGGCACGGCGACCTGATCGCCCCGCGCACTCGCACGCGCGCCGACGGTGCGTTCCGGCTCGAGTGGCCGTTCGAGCATCCGCCTCGCGAGCCGTTCGCATTCGTCGTCGAGTCGGAGGACCACGATCCGCTGCAGACAGACCCAGTCCATCGCTTCGACACCAGTGGTGTGAAACTCGTCGTCGGAACGAGGCCGATGTTCGAAGTGCATGTCACGAGCGAACGGGACGGCGCGCCGGTCGAGTCGTTCGGCGTTCGGTTGCTGCCGAAGGCGTACTCGACGACGCGTTCGTTCGACGGCGAGGCACACCTCCGCGGCGGCTGGCGTCACGCGGACGGCATCGCGCGGATCCGTGGCGTGCACGCCGGCAAGTACCACGTCTGCGTCGAACCTTCCGCGGCGAGCGACTTGGGCCCGGTGTGGCTCGTCGAGGCGAACGTCTCCGAAGTTGCGCCGACGACGCTGCACGTTCGCTTGCCGCAACGCGCGACACGCCGCGTCGTCGTCGAACGCGCGGACGGGACGCCGGTCGCAGACGCATCGGTCGCGCTGTGGCTGCCGATCGATGCGTCGCCGGCGACGCTGAGCTCGCGTGCCGTTCCGCTCGATCGATACCGCTCGACGCAGCCGACCGGCATGCTCGAACTCGCTTCGCGCAAGACCGACGCGGACGGAAGTTGCACGTTCGACGGCGCACCGATGGTCAAGATGGCGCTCCACGTGTCGGCGAACGGTCATCCGCCGCGGGTCGTCGAGGTCGTGACGCTCGGCGATGCGTCGCCGCTGCGCGTCGTTCTCCCGACCGGTGCAACGTTGCGCGGGCGCATCACGCCGATCGAGGCGCTCGTCGACCTGCAGGCGATGTCCGGCATGCCGCGAACGCTGCCGAACAACCCCGTCTCCGGGCACTTCACGACGACCGTTCGCGTCGCGAACGTCACCGCTCCGATCGCCGCCGACGGAACGTTCGTCCTCACCCGGATTCCGGCTGGCACGTGGGACGTGCAGTGCGGCTTGCGTGTCGGCGGCTCCCCGACAGGGCTGGAGACCATCGCTTCGGGATGGACGTTCTTCGACGGTCAGGTCGTCGAACAGACCTTCGACATCCGCGCGATCCGACCCGGTCGGCTGATCGCAACCGTGCTCGTCGACGACGCGCCGTTCACCGGCCAAGTCTTCGCGCTGCGCGCGGAGCCGCGAACGTCGACGGCGCTTCGCGCCAACACGAACGGACGCTTCGAGGCCCTCCTGCTGCCGGGGAAATGGCTGCTGTATCCGCGTCTGTCGTCGCCGCACTCGGGGGGCGACCTTGGCGACCCCGAAGGCGTGACGGTGATGTCGGGGGACGTCGTCGAAACGACGATCCACGTGCGAACCGCGCGTGCGTCGCTGCGCGTGCTGACACCCGACGGGGCGCCCGCGGCCGGCGTCGCGTTGTTCGCGTCGGCACGCGGCAACCGAACCACCCTGCGCGCCGCACCGACCGACGCCAATGGCAGGGTCGACATCGTCTGGACCCCGGGCGACTTCGAACTCCGCGCA
>JAEYTU010000434.1 GCA_023433825.1 Planctomycetota bacterium | reverse complement strand
GCCCTCGGCGAGCAGATCGGGATCGTCCGCGCCGCGATCGAGGCTCTCCCCGACCGCCCGCGGGCGCTGGTCGAGATGCGCCTGCTGCAGGAGCAGCCGTTCGCCGACATCGCGCAGGCGCTCGGCTACGCGTCGGCGGACGCCGCGCGGAACGCGTTCCACGACGCGCATGCGCGTTTGTTGGTCAAGTTGCGCGCGAAGGGGATTCGGCCGGACGGGACGCAGGGGGGATGAGTCGAGCGAGTGGGCACTCGATCACGAGGGCGCGCTCGTCGAGTGTGCCGCCTCCGCGTTCGGGTCCGCGTAGTACGAGAAGTGCAGATGCACCGAACGCGCGCCGAGCAGCGACAACTGCTCTGGCGCCAACGCGGGGCCGCCGCCGCTGAACGTGCCCGACGCGGCGATCGACGCGCGGAACGTGCACGTCGGCGCCAACGTCGCGAACGCATTCGCGTGGCGTTCGACGAACCGACTCAGCCATTCGACGTGGTCGTCGAACCACGTCGTCGTCGGCAGCGGTGAGTCGAAGGCGACGCCCGAGAATGCGTGTAACCCGGCTGCTGGCGAGCGAACGCTGACCCGCTCGCCCTTCCTCCACACGCACGCCGCGACCTCACCTTCGAACTCCCGCGCGATCGCATCGCCATCGAGCGTCTCGCTGTGCACGACCAGCGAGGCACGCATCCACTTCTCACCCACCCTTCCGCCCCCGCGGCCCGGCCTGCTTCACGTGCCGATCGAGCCAGTCGACCGTCTCGGCCAGCGCGTGCAGGACCGACTCGCGCGCCGCATACCCGTGACTTTCGTGCGGCAGCATGACCAGACGAACGTGGCCGCCGTTGCCCTTCACGGCCTGGAACAGCCGCTCGCTCTGGACTGGGAACGTCCCCGAGTTGTTGTCGGCGACGCCGTGGATCAGCAGCAGCGGCTCGTCGATCTTCTGCGCGTGCAGGAACGGCGACATCGCCAGATAGACCTCCGGCGCCTGCCACAGCGTGCGCGGCTCGTTCTGGAACCCGAACGGCGTCAACGTCCGGTTGTACGCACCGCTGCGCGCGATCCCGGCGCGGAACAGGTCGCTGTGCGCGAGCAGGTTCGCCGTCATGAACGCGCCGTACGAATGCCCAGCGATGGCGACCCGATCGCGATCGCCGATCCCGGCCTCGACGACGGCGTCGATCGCGGCCTGCGCCGACGCGATCAACTGCGGAACGAACGTGTCGTTCGCCGTCTCGACCGGGCCGACGACCGGCATCGTCGCGTTGTCGAGGACGGCGTAACCGGCGAGCACCATCCACAGCGGTGACGTCCCCGACAGCCGCAGATAGCGCAGCGGCGAGCCGCGCACCTGACCAGCGTCGGCCGCGTCGTTGAACTCGCGCGGATACGCCCAGATCAGCAGCGGCAACCGCTCGCCGTCCTTGTGGCCCGCCGGCACGTACAGCGTTCCCGACAGCGGCACGCCATCGGCGCGGCGGTAGCTCAACAGCCGCCGCTGGATGCCCTTCGTCGCGTCGGCCGCCGGATCGGCGAATGCGGTCACCGCGCGGCGCGCGCCGGACTCGCGGTCGACGACGAAGTAGTTCGGCACGTCGGTCGGCGACTGACGCCGAATCAGCAGCTTGCTGCCGTCACGCGCGAGCACGGCGACGACCTCTTCCAACGCGTCGGTCGCGCTGTGGAACAGCCGCGTCTTCTTGCCCGTGCTCGGCTCGTAGGCATCGAGGAACGGCCGGTCGCCGTCCTTCGTCGCGCCGTCGCCGATCAGGTACCACTGCCGATTCTCGACGAGGATCACGCCGTCGCCGCGTTCGTCGAGCGTCGTGACCGGTGACCCCGGGTCGCCGTACGCATCCTGCGTCGAACGCTCGAACAGCATCCGCGGCTCGAACGCGCCGGGCTCGATCGGCCACACCCACGTCCGTGCGCGACGGCGGTCGCGTTCGAACTCGGTCACGACGACGGCTTCGCGGCCTTCGACGAACGACACGCCCTGCAGCCGGTGCTCGGTCCGCAGCCACTCGAACCCTTCGCCGGCGTCGGCGACGTCGCGACGGACCAATCGATCGCGGTGCGAGACCTTCGCCTTCGGATCGCCACCGTCGAGCGCCTCGGTCCATTGCAGTTCGTGATCGCGGCCGGTCACCCAACGAATGCCGCGCGGACCGGTCGGCACACCGTGGATCGGCACGTTCTCGGCGAGCGGCAGAGCTGCGATCGTCGCGACGAGCTTGCCGTCGGCCATCGCGCGGACTTCGGTGCGACGCGGGAACGCCGACGTCGGCGACGTGAACGAGAACGGCCGTTCGTGGCGCGCGACCAGCACGTACTCACCGTCCGGCGATGCGTCGAGCGACGTGATCAGCCCCGGATCGCCGAGCGGTCGGATCGCGCCGTCGGCCGGATCGACGAGCGCCGGCTGCGACGTCATGTAGTGCTCGAACAACTGCTCGTCGTGCGCGTCGGTCAGCAGGTCCTGGTACGTGCGAAGCGGCGCCTTGCGGCCGTCGCTCTGCAGCACGATCGGCCCCGCGGGCGCGGGCGGACGCACCGGTGCCGGCCCCTTCTCGGCGCGCAGCAGACACAGCAGCCGCGTCTGGTCGGGCATCCATCGCACCGGGTTGCCGAGCGTCGCGACGACGCGGACGCCGTCGACACGCCGCGACGTGGCCGTCGCGACGTCGGCGATCCAGACCTCGATGCCGTCGGCCAGCGTGTTCGTGAACGCGAACCGCGTCCCGTCGGCCGTCCAGACCGCGCCGCCGAGATCGCCGTTCGGCACGTCGACGGCGCGCCGCGCACCGTCGGCGATTCGCACGAGCGTGAACCCGCGCGTCGCGGCGCCGCGCTGCGGCCCGAACGTCGCCGGATCGATCCGCCGCCCGGCGAGGCCGAGCACCGGTCGCGCGAGGACGTCGATCGTCGGCATCGGGTCGCGTTCGATCAGCAGCAGATGGTCCTTCGTAGGCGCGACGCTGACGGCCGGCGGTGGCGGCGCGTCGATCGCATCGACGATCGGCTTCGGCGGCAGCCGGTACGGCTCCTGCGCGACGAGACCGAAGCTGCAGAGGAAGAAGCTCGCCGCGACGGCAACGGCCGTGGCGCGGGCGGGTTCGTGGGCGTTCGACGACATCGTGACTCCGTTGGCAGTGCGGCGTTCATAGCAGACGCGGCCGCACTGGCCGCCGCGAAGGACTGGCGATCGCCGGTTCGTGGGTCACAATCCTGCGCCGCTCGTCGGTTCCGACGCCGCACCCCCTCACCTCGGTCTCCTCCGCCCGCTGCCGCACATGACGCACCTCGCCCGCCTTCTGCCCGTCCTCCTCCTCGCCGTTCCCGCTGCCGCGCAGACGTTCACATTCGAACGGTCGACACCGGCGACCGTCGGTCAGTCGCTCGGACTTCGGTTCACCGGCGCACCGGTCGGCACGAGTCTGCTGGTCATGCTGTCGGCGAACACCGGCCCGACGCCGCTCTCGCTGCTGAACCCTGCCGACACGCGCAACCTCTCGGTCGGACTCGACCTCGCGAACGTCTGGTTCACGCAGCCGACCGGGACTGGCACCGGCGTCGTGTCGCTGCCGCTGCCGAACGACGCGAGCATGCACGGCGCGACGTTCTTCTGGCAGTCCGGGAGCGTGCCCGGCAACCCGTTCCTGATCGGCGCGCTCAGCAACCCGGTCACGACGCAACTCGGTGTGGCCGGGCGCGCGAGCACGTCGCCGTTCGCGATGCTGCGGGCACGCGCACTCGGTGCGTCGTTCCGCGGCGCCGGCGCCGACGTGCTGTACGCCGGCGGCGGCACCGGGTCGCTGCTCGGTGCAACCGGGCTCTCGTCGAGCGACATCCTCGACGCGCGGACGCTGCGCTGGCGCGGCGGTCCGTCGCTGACGACGGCGCGCGCGCTCGCGGCAACAGTCCGACTGAACGACGGCCGCGTGCTGCTGGCCGGCGGCGTCGACTCGACCGGCGCCGTGCTGCGGACCTGCGAGATCTACGACCCGGCGACCGGCCTCTTCACGGCGACCGGATCGATGGCGGTCGCGCGCGGCGCGCATTCGGGCGCGCTGTTGCCGGA
>JAEYTU010000420.1 GCA_023433825.1 Planctomycetota bacterium | reverse complement strand
TCGCCATGGTCGCCGACGTCACGACGACGCCGGACGGGAGCGTCGTCGTCGATCGCGTCGCTGCGGCCGTCGACTGCGGACTCGCCGTCGATCCGGACGGCATCGCGGCGCAGATCGAGGGTGGGATCGTGTTCGGACTGACGGCGATGCTGCACGGTCGGATCGGGTTCGACCAAGGCGCACCGACGGCCACGAACTTCGACACCTACCCACTGCTGCGGTTCGACGCGATGCCCGAAGTCGTCGTCGCGACGATCGACGGCGCACCCGACGCGCTCGGTGGCGTCGGCGAGATCGGTGTGCCGCCGATCGCGCCGGCGGTCGGCAACGCGATCTTCGCCGCGAGCGGCCGTCGCGTCCGTTCGTTGCCGTTGCAGACGAGCTGATCGCCGGTGGTTCACGTCGACGCGGTCACGCTGCGGATCGGCGCGCTGGTGTTGCTCGGCGCGATCGAGTGGTCGGCGCTGCTGCTGCGGTACTCGGTCGGCCATCTCGCAAGCTCCCCCGAGTGGTGGATCCGTGGCGTCGGCCGCTTGTACGAGCTGCCGCCGATCCTGTTCGTCGTCGGTGTCGCCGTCGCGCTGTTCGGCGGCGAACGTCTGCTCGCGGTCTGGCGCGAGATGCGCCCCGAGATCTCGGCGCGCCGCCGTTGGCCGATGTGGCTCGCCCTCCACTTCGGTGCGCTCGCGGTGACGGTCGTGCTCGCCGAACAGGTCCTGCGTCCGGGGTTCGACGCGAGCGCGCCGAGCGCCGTTTGGTCCGTGCTCGGGCTGCTCGTCAGTGGTTCGGCCGCCGCCGTGCTGTGGGTCGCCGCGGTCGTGCATCGCGCGGTGCTCGCGTCGGCGTGGCGCAGGGTCGGAGTCTCGGTGCTGGTCGTCGTCGTTCTCGCGACGCTCGGGATGTCGTTCGCCGATCAGCTCTCGCGGTGGCTCTGGGAGCCGCTCGGACGTTCGACGTTGTGGGTCATGGGGATCGTGCTCGCGCCGATCGTCGAGCCGGTCGTCTTCACGCCGTCGCAGTTGTTCGTCGACATCCCCGGCCTTCGCGTCCACATCGCACCGGAGTGCACCGGGTTCGAGGGGATCCTGCTGATGGCGGCGTTCCTCGCCGGCTACCTGTGGACGTTCCGCGCCGAGTTCCGGTGGCCGCGCGCGCTGTGGCTGTTCCCGCTCGGCATCGCCGTGATCTGGCTGACGAACGCGCTCCGACTGGCCGCGCTGGTCGTCATCGCGCACGAGATCTCGGGCGACGTGGCGACCGAAGGTTTCCACGCGATCGGTGGCGTGTTCGCGTTCTGCCTCGTCGCGTTGTGGATCGCGTGGTGGTCGCGGCGATCACCGTGGTTCGCGATCGCGCCACGTGTCGACGCGACGTTGCTGCGCGGCAACGAGACGGCGGCGATGTTGTTGCCGTTCCTGGTCGGGATCGCGGCCGCGATGGCGACCGGCGCGTTCGCGCACGGTGCCGATCCGTTCCTGTTCGTGCGGGTCGCGCTGCCGGTCGTCGTGCTCGTCGTCTACCGGTCCCACTACCGCGAGTTGCTGGTGCGGCCGACCGTCGCCGCGGTCGCGGTCGGGCTCGTCGTGTTCGTCGGGTGGGTGATCGTCGTCGAGTCCTCGCTCGATCCGGGGGCGCACGCGGCCAGTCGCGACCAACTCGCGACGCTGCCCGAGTCGAGCCGCATCGGATGGCTGGTGTTGCGGGCGATGGCGACGATCGCCGTCGTGCCGCTCGCCGAGGAACTCGCGTTTCGCGGCTATCTGATGCGGCGGCTCGTCGACGCCGACTTCCGCTCGGTTCCGATCGCGAACGTCGGCGCCGTGCCGCTCGTCGTCAGTTCGATCGCGTTCGGGCTCGTCCACGAACACGTCGTCGCCGGCATCGCGGCCGGCCTCGCCTATGGGATCGCGTGCCGGTTGCGCGGCGGGCTCGTCGACGCCGTGGTCGCGCATGCGACGACGAACGGCGCGCTGGTCGTCTACGCGGTGTCGACCGATCGCTACGCGTTGTGGTGGTGATCGTCGACGCGGGCGCTGCTGCGGAGCCCGCGCCACGCCGACGTCGCCAACAGTCGGAACGCGAACGGAATGCCGTGGACGAGGTAGCGCTTCGCGAGCCGACCGGGCTCCTGCGCGAGGCGGTGCACCCATTCGAGGCCGGCCTTCTGCATCCAGCGCGGCGCGCGTTGCACGTCCCCGCAGACGAAGCTGAAGCTGATCCCGATGCCAAGCCACCACGCGGACGGCAGGAGCGCCTTCCATCGGGCGATGCACTGCTCCTGCTTCGGCGAGCCGAGCGCGACGTAGACGACGTCGGGTTTCGCGGCGCGAAGGTCCGCGACGAGGGCTGCGAAACGTGCGTCGTCGCGGTCGAAGCCGACCGCGGGGCACGACGTCCCGGCGACGCGCAGTCCCGGATGGCGCGCCGCGAGGATGCGCGCGGTCGCTTCTGCGGTGCCGGGATCACCGCCGAGGAAGTAGACCGAGCGCCCCGCGGCGGCGCAGGCCGCCGTCAGACTGTGGATCAGGTTCGAGCCGGCGACGCGCTCGGGAAGCGGTGTGCGCTGCAGCCGACTGGCCCAGACCAACGGCATGCCGTCCGCGACGACGAGGTCGGCGCTTTCGCAGATCGCCCGGAAGGCGCCGTCGCCGCGAAGTCGCCGCAGGTGGTCGAGGTTCGGCGTGACGATGCTGCCGCCGCGACCGTTTTGGAGTTCGTCCATCACGTGGGCGACGCAGGTGCGCTCGGTGATCGCGTGGATCCGCGTGCCGAGCAATTCGATCGTCGGCAGTAGCGTGCGTTGCGGCGTCGCGGTCTCGGATTCGGTCATTGCGGTCATCGGCGGCGCGCAGCGAACACCGCCGCCTGACGGGCGTCGAGTCGACGCGTGGCGCGGCCCTTCCCGAGCAGAAGGCAAGCCCACTGGTAGCGACGCAGGAAACGGCGGAAGTCGAGATCGGCGTAGCGCGGCAGGCGGCGGCGCAGACTGTCGACGAATCCCCACCACATGCAGAGTCCGCCGAGCAGCAGCGGGGGGCGCGTCATTCGGAACAGTGCGCTCGCCGTCATGTAGCCGAGACCGGTGCCCATGAAGTACTGCCCGTAGCCGTGCCGGTAGCGGCCGGTCCAGACGCTCTTCTGGCTCGAGCCCATCGGACGAAGGTGCAGGAAGCGCAGGTCGTCGTGGTCCTCGCTGCGCGCGATCCAGCCGAGCATCCGGCAGCGATGGCAATCGATGCCGTCCCACATGACCTCACGGACGAAGCCGCCGATCTCGCGAAAGCACGACGTTCGGTAGAACTTCGTCATGCCGACCGACATCTCGTCGCCGCACTTCTCGCTGATCAGCGCGCCGTCGGGGCCGGGGTAGTACGGCTTGCCGCTGACCGTGCCGAGGCGTGGCTCGGCCTCCATTCGTTCGATCAGGGCCTCGAAGTACCGCGGTGGGAGATCGAGATCGAGGTCGAGCTTGCAGACGTAGTCGAACGACTGCCAGTCGACCTGCTCGAGCCCGAAATAGAACGCCTCGATGACGCCCGGACCGACGCTGCGTTTGCCGCGGTCCTCGCGGCGCATGACCCGGACGAACGGATGCTTCGCCGCGTACTCGGCCAGGATCGCCGGTGTCGCATCGGTCGAGCCGTCGTCGACGACGATCCACAGCGCCGGTGGAACCGTCTGCCCGACGACGCTGTCGAGCGTCCGACGCGCGAACTCGGCCTCGTCGCGGCACGGGGTGATCAGCAGGTAACGGCGGGTCATCGGCCGCGAGTGCCGCGATTCCTCGCGTGCCGCAACAGTTCTCGGGGTTCTTTCATTGGCAGTGGCCGATCGCCGCGATCGTCGATGTGACGACCCCTATCGGCAAACGGGCGCAGAAAGAAGGACGCGGTCCGATTCACCCGCGGCGCGATTCCGTCCGCGGCGCGTCGGCGGGACGGGGGGCAGCCAGGAAGTTCGAACCGACGAACCGTTCGCGGTCGTCCAGTTCGAATCGCTCGATCGGCGTCGCTTCGCCGCGCTCGTCGAGTTGGAAGACCTGGTAGTCGACTGACGCGAAGCACTCGAACAGCGCTGCGGCGGTCGCATTGTTTCGTTCCCGAACCGCGTCCGGCTGCATGGTGCGCTCGGCGCCGAAGAAGTTCGGCAGCACCTCGAAGATCACCGGCGGCCGTTGGGTGCGGAGGGTTTCGCGCAATCCGGACACGACGCGAAGTTCCGCGCCTTCGACGTCGATCTTGATCACCGCAATCGGTGCGACCCCGAGTTCGGCCAGCAACTCGTCACCGACTCTCGTCTGGATCCACGTGGACTGCGAACGGACGGCGCCCGTCGGATCGTTCGGGCCGACGACACTCGCCATCTCGTCGCACTCGCCGTCTGCGTACAGCAGGACGGTGCCATTCGTGTCCGACAACGCGAGCGGCAGGACGATGGCGTTCGTCAGTCGATTGACCTTCAGGAACTGGTGGATCGAGAAGCAGCACTCGACCTGTGGTTCGAACCCGACGTAGGCGCGCGACCGCTCGATGCCGAGCACCTTGAACAACGTCTGACCGGCATTCGCGCCGACGTCGACGACGGTGCCGGGCCGGCTGGCGAGGACGCGACGGAGCACCGCATCGAGGAACGGCTCGTGGGGTTCGCGATGCTTCAGCCGGTTCGGGTGATAGCCGACCACGCGAAAGCGATGCGCCCCGAGTTCGAGCCCTCTGCCGAACTGGTCTCGGAGCCGGCGAAGGTGCGAGGCGAGGCGTTCGAGCATGCGCAGCTTCGGCGCTCACCTTCTCAGGGCAGCGTGTTGATCCAGTTCCTGATCAGCGTGACGGCGGCGTCGTCGACGACGCTGCTTCCGGCCTTGGGCATCCGATGGGCATCGGTGCGGCGCATCCGCTCCCAGAGGACGCTCGACGTCGCGTCGCCCTTTCGGACCACGTACGGATCCGGGATCCCGAGCCCGGAGATCGACGGCCGGATCCCAACCGCCTGCATCTGCGACTGCGGGATGTCGTGCCGGAGGTCGAGCGAAGTCCGCCCAGGTCCGCCGGGGAGATGGCAATGCGCGCAATTGGACGCGAGATAGGCGCGGGCCCGCGCGTCGTCGGTTGCCGTCGGATCGGCGGGATTCGCGTAGGCGACGTGATTGCTCGCGGCGGCAACGGGAGCGTCGAACAGCCCGTAGCTGTTCCACAGGTCGAGCACGTTCTGCTCGCGCCCGCTGACGAAGCGATGGCGGCGATTGACCTGTCCGGTGCGAACGCCGAGGACGTGACCGGCCGCCGGCGTGTGGCATTGCATGCACTCGGCGCGGCTCGGATAGCGCCAGACCTGTGTCCGCTGTCCGCCTGGCGCCTGCGGATCCTGGATCGTCAGCGTCTCGTCGAGGCCGTCCGCCAGAAGGACCGCGTCGTCCTGCTGGGCATTCCAGCGATACGTGTATCCAGCCCATCCACCCTGCTCGTGGACCATGACACGCGTCTCGAGGCGCCGCATCGAGCCCGGATTGCCGACCTGCATCGGAATCTCGAAGTGCTTGACCATCACCGTGCCGAGCGGGAACGCCCACGCGTCGGTCGGATGGAACGTGACCTTGCCGTCCGGCACGACGAGCCACCGACGCTTCTCGGCATGGTCCGACCACAGCGGCGCATTGACCGAGTACTCGTGAACACCGCGATGGACCTCGAGGGTCGCGACATTGCGGAAGATGCCGGTCTCCGACAGTCGCTGCGGGAACGGCGGCGGCGGCGGCCCGCCGCCGCGACGTTGCAGTTTCTGCGGACCGGCATCGCCGACGACGGCATAGATCTCGCCGTTCTCGTCCTCGCCGAAAGAGAACGGACCGACGCCATGCGCGATCTGCTGCAACTGCGTCGCGCTGCCGTTTGCTGAGGACAGCGCCCAAGCCTTCTGGCTGATCCAGTCGGAATGGATGTACGTGCCGCGCAACTCGGGGAATTGCGAACCGCGGTAGACATAGCCGCCGATGACGGCAATCCCGTCGGGGCCGCCGTTCACGTATTCGCGAATCGGCATCTTGAACGCGCTCGGCGGCAGATTGGTCGGATTCTTGTGCGGCAACGAGCCGTCGTAGACCGGCCAACCACAGTTGTCGCCGGCCGCGACGACGTTGATCTCTTCGCGCAGATTGCCGACGTCGCCGACCCACATCGCTCCGGTCTGACGATCGAACGAGAAGCGCCACGGATTGCGCAGCCCGTACGCCCAGACCTCCTCGCGAGTCGATCCGCCACGGCCGACGAACGGATTCGACGGCGGGATCCCATATGGCAACGACCCGCTCCGCGTGTGCGGGTCGATCCGCAGGATCTTGCCGGTCAGCCGCGACAGGTTCTGACTGTCGACGTCGTTGCCGTCGTCGCCGACCGACATGTAGAGCAGTCGGTCCGAACCGAACGCGATCATCCCGCCGTTGTGGTACGGCCCGGTCTGCGGGATCGACAGCAGGATCTGCTCACTGCTCGGATCGGCGGCGTCGGGATTGCTGCTCGTCAGCATCCGTGACAGGACGAGGCTGTCTGGATTGTGGCGCGTGTAGGCGACGTAGAACGTCCGGTTCTGCGCGTAGTCGGGATCGAACGCCATTCCGAGCAATCCGCCTTCCGCGTTGGCCCAGGTGACTCGCGAGCGGATGTCGAGGAACGTCGTCTTGTTCGACACCGTCGGGTTGTTCGGGAAGACGAAGATCCGACCTTCCTGATCGACGATGAACACGCGGTTGCTCTGGTCGGGCGGCGCCGTCAGCAGCAGCGCGGCGTTGAACCACGGCATGTTCGGGTACGCGGCGACCCAGTCGTACTGGCCGGGTTGCGCGTTCCGGATCGGAAAGGTCAGCGGCGGTCGAATCGCGCCGGGGCTCGAGCCGGGCCCCCCCGCGGGCGGCGCGACGGGCGGGATCGCCGACGGCGGGATCGGGACGTAGTTCTGGCTGCCGGTCGAGACGTCGACGGGCGGGAGGACGGGAGGAGCCGGCGCGTCGGCGTCGGGCTGCGAGGCGCTCGTCGGAGTCGATCGGCGATCGCTGCATCCCAAGCTCAGGACAGCGAGGGAAGCGAGCACGGTGAACGTGCCTTTGGCCGTGGTGGACAGTTGCATGGATCTCGGCTGTGGGTGCTGACTCCACCCGGTGGTGACGGGGTGCCCCGGCAAGGTCGCTGTCGGCCTCGGGAGGGCGCGGAGTCGTATCGGGTGGGTGGCGGTCTGTAAACCGGAGCCGGCCGGCCGCGGCGGGCTCCGAGAAGGTGGTGTGGGACGGTTCGGCGGGACCGTCGCGCGAGGTGCGCGACTACGCCGAGTTCGTCGGTCCCGGCCGGACCAACCCGTTGCCCACGCGAGCGGACGGGCGTTCCGGACGTGACGTCCCCACTCATCGCCATGGGAAGGGGGCTTCGTGAAGCGGAGTCACAACCGGTGGTGAGCTTTCGCTCTAGCGCGTCGGCGAACGCGCGACGTCGGTCGGACGCCGTGGTTGCCGGCCGCCGATTCCGACAGGAGCAGGTGGTCGGAATTCTGGACAGCGCTGGCGGCGCCCTCGATCGTGCGCCGGTTCCGCGGTCCGTCGACCGAGCCGACGTTCCGATGTTGCCGCCACCGGCGGTTGAGGTCGGACGCCCCGAACGTCGATCGCGCTTCGGCACGCCCCACGTCACGCATGCACCCCAGCCCCCTCGTCCCGATCGCGCTCTTCGGCTGGCTGCCGTTGGTCGTCGTCTCGTTCACGCTGCTGCCGCCGCGGCGTGCGGTCATCGGGGCGTTCCTGGTCTCGTGGCTGTTCCTGCCGGTCTACAGCTACCCGGTGCCGGGGGTGCTCCCCGACTACACGAAGATGGTGGCGACGACGATCGGCGTCCTGCTCGGCGTGCTGATCTTCGACTCGCAGCGGATCTTTCGCTTTCGCCCGCGCTGGATCGATCTCCCGGTCTTGCTCTGGTGTCTGGCGCCGGTGCCCTCGGCGCTCGACTTCGGAACCGGACTTCAAGACGGCCTCTCGGCGGCGACCGGCAAGGTGTTCGCGTGGGGGCTGCCGTTCCTGATCGGGCGCCTCTACTTCTCCGACTGGCGGACGCTGCGCGAGCTCGCGATCGCGATCGTCGTCGGTGGACTGATCTACGTTCCGCTCTGCCTCTACGAGATCCGGTTCAGCCCCCAGCTGAACGTGCAGGTCTACGGGTTCCATCAGCACTCGTTCGAGCAGAGCTTCCGCGGGGGCGGTTGGCGGCCGGTCGTGTTCCTCGACCACGGGTTGATGGTCGGCATGTGGATGGCGACGGCGGCATTCCTCGCCTACGTGCTGTGGCGATCGCGGAGCCTGCTGCGCCTCGGTTCTGTCCCGATGAGCGCGGTTGCCGGCGGACTGCTCTTGACGAGCCTTCTCGTCAAGTCGACGGGCGCATTCGTCCTGCTGCTGATCGGCATCGCCGTCTACGAGTGGACGCGCCGGATCCGATCGCACCTACCGCTGCTGATCGGATTGGTCGTGGTCCCCGCGACCTATCTCGCCGTGCGTGCGACGGGGCTCTCGGACGGGCAGTTCCTCGCCGACATCGCGGCGATGTTCTCGACCGATCGCCAGGGATCGATGCAGTTCCGCATCGACAGCGAGAACCTGTTGCTCGCGAAGGCACACGAGCGGCCGTTCTTCGGTTGGACCCCGTGGGCGTTCTCGGAGGTCTACGACGAATTCGGCAACGCGACGTCCGTCGTCACGGACAGTCTTTGGATCATCACGCTTGGACAACGCGGCTTCCTCGGACTGATCGCCGTCTTCACGACGATGCTGCTGCCGATCGTCCTCGTCGCGCGTCGCGCATGGGCCAGGCGCATCGGCCATCCGATGGTCGCTCCGGCGTTCGCCCTCGGCATCGTTCTGGCGCTCTACGCGGTCGACAACCTCGTCAACGCGATGGTCAACCCGGTCTACATGCTGATCGCTGGTGGGTTGTGCGCGCTCCGCGGCGCTCCGTCGTTCGCCGTCGGAACGGTGCCCGAAGCGGCGGCCGCGGCGGTTCCGACCGCGCGACCGACGTTGAAGACGCTGAAGCCGCGGAGCCCCCGGCACGCGTGAGCCGCCTCGGCTGACGCTGCCACGGCCCGACCACCCTCAGGCCATCACCGGCTCCGCGTCCCGCACGACGCGCACGTTCCGCTGTGCTTCTGCGAGGCGGCGACGCAGTGTCTCCGCCAGCACGCGAACGTGCGGCTCGAGCACCATGCTGTCGTGATTGCCGGTGACGACGTGGACGAGGATCTCGCCGGTGACGAGCGGCGCCCAGTGGTTGAAGTGGTCGACGAACTCGCGGTGGCGGTTCAGCACGCGGCCCTCCGACAGCACGAGGAACTGGTCGAGCGGCGGACGGAACAGATCGACGACGCCCGGGTACGGACGCGCGTCGTAGTGGGTCAGCGCCTCGCGGAACGCGGCCTCGATCTCCTCCGAGCGGAACTCTGCCGGCGTCAGTTCCTTGACGGTCTTCTGCATCCGCTGCTGCAAGCGTCGCTTCTCCCAGTTCCACCGGTTGCGCGCCCAACGGGTCACGTACCGAAGGCCCTCGGTGCGAAGT
>JAEYTU010000385.1 GCA_023433825.1 Planctomycetota bacterium | reverse complement strand
GCGCTCCCCCGCCCCGATCCGGCTCTCGCGGCGGCGGCGATCGCATTCGCCTGCCTCGCCGCTGGCGCCGGCGTCGGTGTCGCGACGTTGGCGCTCGACCTCGATGCTCGATTCGTCGCGCTGTACGGCGTGCTCGTACTGCTCGGCGGCTTCGGTGGACTCGTGCTCGGAATCGGGTTCCGGCTGTGGCCACTCGCGGGATGGCTGCGCGATTTCCATGCGTTGACGCGCGATGGCGCGACGCCGGACCGGGCGTCGTTGCCGACTCCACCTGCCGAACGCGCATCCCCGCGACTGCAATGGATCGCGCTCTCGGCGCACGTCGTCGCCGTGCTCGCGCTCGGCATCGCCGTGACGACCGTGCGTGCCGACGGGTCGCGCGTCGCCGCCGTCGCACTGGCCGTCGCAGCGAGCGTCTCGGCCGCGCACCTCGCACGCGTGGTTCGCGGCCGCGCTTGAACGCATCGGGAAACGTCCTAGCCTCGCCGCCCGATGTCGCCCTTCCGGGCGACGACACGAAGGAAAACACTCGCATGCGATTCCCCCTCACGCTGTGCGCCGCGGCCCTCGCCGTCGGCGCGTTTCTCGCTCCCGCAGCCGCCCAAGTTCAGATCTTCGGCGGTGTCGACCCCGATCGCCGCGCATCGACCGTCGTCATGTTCGGCGCGAACTTCGCCGCCGGCGCCTCCGTCTCGTTCAGCGCACCGAACTGGAAGGACGAGTACGACGGCATGCTCGCCCAGTTGAAGGGTAAGAACGCGCGGCTCGGCAAGAACTGGTGGACCAGCCTCGACACCAGCGTCGCGCTGGAGATCGGCACGACGAAGCTCGAGGCCGGCACGTACTTCCTCGGTCTGCACGTCGACAACGACGGCAACTTCCATCTGCTGGTGTTCGACGCGAAGAACGCGATGAAGACCGGCTTGATGCCGTTCGCGCCGGACCGCTGGACCGTCGAGACGAAGGCCGCGCTGAAGCTGAACAAGGACGCGCTGAAGGAGTCCTCGACGAAGATGCAGATCGTCCTCTCGGCCGACGCGTCGAACCCCGGCGCGGGCAAGTTCGCGATCCACTGGGGCAAGCACGAACTGATGGCGCCGGTCAAGTTCCACATCCCGAGCGGCAACGGCACGAAGGGTGCCGAGGACGCGAGCGGGAAGAAGACCGAACCGAAGAAGTGACGTGACGTGACGTCGCGGCGCGCGCGCCGGAGTCAGGCGCGCGCGTTCAGGTACTGCTGCAACAGCATCCACCCGCAGATCGACTGACCGTCGCCGAGCGGTTGCGCGAGCAACCGCCGGCCGGCTTCGGCGAGATCGATCCGGTGGACGACGATGTCCTCCTCTGGTTCGAGCGCCTGTCCGCAGTCGGTCAGGTCGCGCGCGAGGAAGAAGTGACAGACCTCGTTCGAGACGCCCTTGTACGGCGCGAATCGGCCGAGGAGGTCCATTCGTCCGGCGGCGAGCCCGGCCTCTTCGGCGAGTTCGTGACGCGCGACGTCGACTGGATCCTGTCCCGGCAGCATCCCGCCGATCGGGAACTCCCACAGCGTCGTCCGCAGCAGATAGCGACGCACTTCGAGCAGCACCGTCGTGCCGTCGTCGAACAGCGGAACGATCCCGCACGAGCCCGGCATGTCGACGAAGTAGTAGTCGCCGGCCGTTCCGTCGCGGCGCGTGTAGCGATCGTGGCAGTAGCGATGCCAGCGATTCTCGACGAGGACGCGATGCGACAGTCGCGTGAATGGCGGCGGCGACGACTCGGGAACGGGCATGGCGAAGGTGTAGCGGTGGCGGTGGATCCGCGCGCTGCTTTCGGCGATCGTCCGCCGCCCGTTTCGAGACGAGCATGACGACGTCGCCACCGCGCAAACCACGCATCCTGTCGGGCGTGCAGCCCTCCGGCCGCCTGCACCTCGGCAACTACTTCGGCGCGATCAAGCAGCACATCGCGATGCAGGACGCGGGCGACTGCTACTACTTCATCGCGAACTACCACTCGCTGACGTCGCTGAAGGACGCCGACGCGCTGCGGAAGAACACGTTCGACGTCGCCGTCACGTATCTGGCGCTCGGCCTCGATCCGACGCGGACCGTCTTCTACCGACAGAGCGACGTGCCGGAGGTGACCGAACTCGCGTGGTTGCTCGCGACGGCGACCGGGATGGGGCTGCTGGAGCGCGCGCACTCGTACAAGGACAAGGTCGCGAAAGGACTGACGGCGAACGTCGGCCTGTTCTTCTACCCCGTGCTGATGGCCGCAGACATCCTCGCGCCGCAGGCCGACCTCGTGCCGGTCGGACAGGATCAGGAGCAGCACGTCGAGATGACGCGCGACATGGCCGAGCTGTTCCACAACGCATTCTGCGGTGGGCGCGAGCCGGTGTTCCGGCTGCCGAAGTCGAGCCCGAGCCCGACGCCGCGGGTGCCGGGGACGACGTTCGAGAAGGGGACGGTGCTGCAGGTCGCGACCGAGGTCTCCGTGCGCAACGGCCCGCGCCATGCCCTCGACGCAGCGGAGTACGCCGCGACGTTTCGGGACGTCGTCGAACGGGCGCTCGGCGAATCGGGCGCGACGTTGCAGACGACCGAACAGTTGGAGGCGGCGATCGCCAACGCGCACGAAGCGGCGTTTCCGAACGTCGCCGTCGTGGCGCGCACGATTCGCACGTTGGCCGAGATGCCGGCGCAAGCCGTGCATGCGACTCCGCGGCACGACGCCGACTCGACCGTGCTCGAGTTCGCGCTCCCGCTCGACCGCACGCTGTTCGTGACCCGCGACGGCCGCCGCGTCGCATCGAAGATGTCGAAGAGCTACGGCAACACGATCGAGATCTTCGCCGAGGGCAAGGAACTCAAACGCGCGGTCATGGGGATCGAGACGCAGTTGAAGGACCTCGCCGATCCGCTCGACCCCGACGAGGACATCGTGTTCGCGCTGTACTCGCTGTTCGCGACGCCCGACGAGAGGCAGGCGATGGCGGACGGGTATCGCGCCGGCGGCTACGGGTTCGGCCGCGCGAAGAAGGAACTGCTGGCGAAGATCGAGTCGACGTTTGCGCCGTTCCGCGCGCGGCGCAACGAGTTGACGCATAGTCCCGACGACGTCGAGGACGTGCTGCGCGACGGTGCGCGGCGCGCGCGCGAGGTCGCCCGCGCGACGATCGACGCCGCACGCGCCGCCTGCGGGCTCTGACGCGGCGAGATGGTCGCGTCGCGGCGTTCGCTCGGCGTCGCGCTGGTGCTGGCGCTGGTCTGCTTCGCGGCGAACTCGGTGCTCGCGCGCCTCGCGCTTCGCGACGGCGGCGCCGACCCGGCGACGTTCACGGGC
>JAEYTU010000216.1 GCA_023433825.1 Planctomycetota bacterium | reverse complement strand
CGCTGCAGCAGTGCGCGCGTGGACGGGTCGCACGCGTCGAGCGCGGCGACGAGTGCCTCGCGGGGCAGCCACGTCGTCCCGCCGTCGCCGGCGTCGCGAAAGTGCGCGACGTGGCGCAGCAGGGCCTCGCCACCGCCATTGCGAACGTCGGCGACGATCGTGGCGGCTGCGGCCAGGGTCTCCGGGTCGACGACGTCGCCGCGCCGCGGCCAGTCGCGCGCGTCGCGCCGTGTCAGCAGTGGCGGCGTCATCGCGGCTCCTTCGCGTCGCCGGCGCGCCGCGTGACGCGCCGCGCGCGGAGCGTCAGTTCGCGTTCGACGTCGGCGAGCGACGCGCCGGAACGGGCGAGTGCGACGAGTGCGAAGTACAGGACGTCGGCGGTCTCGTGGACGACCGCGGCCGCGTCGTCGCCGGTGGCGGCCGCGCCGAGTTCGGCGGCTTCCTCGACGAGCTTCGCGCGCAGCAGCGCCGGATCCGCGAGCAGCCGCTGCGTGTAGCTGCCGGTGCGCTCCGCGTCGCGTGAACCCAGCAGGCGCCGCGCGAGCGCACCGATCCCGTCCGCCGCGCCGAAGCACGTCCACGTTCCGACGTGGCAGAACCCGTCGCCGTGCTGACGCACCGTGAATCGGATCGCGTCGCGGTCGCAGTCGAGATCGACGCGCATCAGCTCCTGCACGGCGCCAGACGTCTCGCCCTTGACCCATGTCCCGCGCGCGCGCGAACGGTAGATCCCGCGTCGTTCGGCGACGGCGCGCCGCAGGCTGTCGGCGTCGGACCACGCGAGTCCGAGCGCCATGCCGTGTTCGTCGACGACGACCGTCGGCCACAGGCCGTCGCTCCGATCCGAACGCAGCGGCGCGGCGATCGCGTCGCCGAGGTCGAGTGCGCCCTTGTAGAGCGCCATCCCGACCTGCGCGTCGGCGCCGAGCCGGTCGATCCGCGCGACGTCGTCCGCCGTCGTGACGCCGCCGGCGATCGTCACGCGCCGCCCCCGCGCCGCGGCGACGAGTGCCTCGACGCGATCGAAGTTGACGCCGCCCATCCGGCCTTCGCGCTCGACGAACGTCACGAGGAAGCCGCCGACGTGCTCGTGCAACTCGGCCATCCGCTCCTCGATCCGAGCACCGGTCGCGCGCGTCCAGCCGTCGACGACGACCTCGCCGTGCACGGCATCGAGCGCCGCGATCACGCGTTCGCGCGGCAGTTCGCGCAGGATCTCCGGACGCGCGGCGGTGCCGAGCACGACCTTCGTCGCGCCGGCGTCGAGCCATGCGCGCGCCGCCTCGACACTGCGAATGCCACCGCCGACGCGGCAGTCGGCGACCTTCAGCAGCGGCGTGATCAGCTCGCGCGCGTCGCCGCGGCTCAGTGCCGCATCGAGGTCGACGACGGCGATCTCGCCGGCGAGCGCGAAGCGCTGCGCGAGCGGCAACGGCGCGCCGGCGTCGAGTTCGAGGTCGCGCCCGCCGATCAGTTGGACGACGCGGCCGCCCATGACGTCGATCGAGGGAACGATCATCGGCGCACCGCCACGCCGGCGACGCCGAGCGCGCGCTTCAGCGCGTCGACCGTCGTCACGCCGTCGTGCAGCATCGACGCGATCAACACCGCGTCGGCGCCGGCCTGCAGCGCCGCCGTCAAGTGATCGGCGTGCGCGGCACCGCCCGACGCGACGACCGGCACCGGAACGGCCGCGGCGACGGCGGCGATCAGTGCGAGGTCGTAGCCGTGACCGGTGCCGTCGCGATCGAACGACGTCAGCAGGATCTCACCGGCGCCGAGCGCGGCGCCGTCGCGCGCCCAGGTCACGACGTCGCGCCCGGTGCGCTCGCGACCGGAGCGGACGACGACTTCGGCGCGCGTGCGGCTGGCATTGGCGTCGCCACCGGTGTCGACGTTCGGCCGCGCCGCGTCGACGGCGAGGACGATGCACTGCCGTCCGAACCGATCGGCGAGTTCGCGCAGCAACTCCGGACGTGTGACGGCGGCCGTGTTGACGGCGACCTTGTCGGCACCGGCGCCGAGCAGAGCTTCGGCATCGTCGATCGAGCGCACGCCGCCGCCGACCGTCAACGGGATCGACAGGCGCGCGCGAACGCGTTCGACCGTCTCGAGCGCATGGCCGCGACCCGCCGGCGTCGCCGACACGTCGAGCACGACGATCTCGTCGGCGCCCTGCGCCTCGTAGCGCGCGGCGAGTTCGGCTGGATCGCCGGCATCGCGCAGGTTCGCGAAACGGACACCCTTGACGACGCGACCGGCGTCGACGTCGAGGCACGGAATGACGCGGCGCATCAGCATCGGAGACCTCCCTCGCACGCGACGAATCGCGACAACAACGACAGGCCGAACGCGCCCGACAGCTCGGGGTGGAACTGGCACGCGAGCACTGCGCCGCGTTCGAGCGCCGCGACGAACGTTCCGCCGTGGTTGGCGCGTGCCGCCGTCCATCCCGGTGGCGCGGTCCGCACGCAGAACGAGTTCGCGAAGAACGCGGTGCCGGAGTCGAGCAGACGCGCGTCGCGGTCTGCGGTGACCGCGTTCCACCCGAGTTGCGGGACTCGCACCGGCGGCGCGAAGCGGACGACGTCGACCGGCAGGACGCCGAGGCCGGGGACTTCGGGTGACTCCTCGCTGCGCTCGCAGAGCAATTGCAGCCCGAGGCAGATCGCGAGCGTGCGGCGACCGTCGGCGACGCGAGTGCGCAGCGCATCGGCGAGCCCGGACGTCGTCAGCTCGTGCATGGCAGCGCCGAACGCGCCGACGCCCGGCAGCACGATGGCTTCGGCGCGGGCGACGTCGTCGGCGTCGCGCGCGTCGCGCACGGCGACGTTCAGCCGCGTGAACGCCGCACGCACGGACGCGACGTTCGCGACACCGGTTCGGACGAGGACGACCTCGGTGACGTTCACAGGACCCCCTTCGTGCTCGGCACCGTCGCTTCGTCGCCGTCGCGGCGCAGTGCCGCGCGCAGCGCCAGCGCCGTCGCCTTGAACGCCGCCTCGGCGCGGTGGTGATCGTTCTCGCCGTGCAGCAGGTCGACGTGCAGCGCCATCCGCATCGCGACGGCCAGCGACTGCAGCACGTGGCGAACGTTCTCGCATGCGAGCCCGCCGAGGGCGTCACGCGTCAGGCCGAGTTCGATCCGGTGCGCCGGCCGTCCTGACAGGTCGACGACGGCGCGCGCCAGCGCTTCGTCGAGCGGCGCATAGGCGTGCCCGAAGCGTGCGATTCCGGCGCGGCTGCCGAGCGCGCGATCGAGCGAGGTGCCGAGCGCCAGCGCGCAGTCCTCGGCCGTGTGGTGGTCGTCGACGTGCAGATCGCCGGTGCACTCGAGATCGACGTCGATCCGTGCGAACCGCGCGAACGTCGTCAGCAGATGGTCGAGGAAACCGATGCCAGTGCGAATCGCGGAGCGGCCAGAACCGTCGACGTCGACCGTGACGCGGACGTCGGTCTCGTTCGTGCGGCGTTCGAAGTTGGCGGCGCGTGTCATGCTTTGCCCGTTGCGGTGAAGGTCTCGACGAGTGCGCGCTGCAGGCGGGCGAACGCGCCGTTGTCGCCGGGGCACGTGATGCGGAGCCCCTCCGGCGTGTCGGTGCGACCGGGGAACGCGCGGACGGCGATGCCGCGCCGTGCGAGTTCGTCGCGGACGGCGATCGCGTCACGGACGGTGACGTAGACGAAGTTCGCCTGCGACGGCTGCGGACGCGCGCCGAGCGTGCGCAGCAGCGCGACGAGGGCTTCGCGTTCGCGGCGAACGGACGCGACGTGGTGCGAGATGTCGCCGTTCGCTTCGAGCCGCGTCAGCGCGGCGGCGACCGACGGACCGGCGACCGGATACGGGCTGCCGGCGACGCGCAACCAGCCGACGTGCGCGGCAGCGCCGATCGCGTAACCGACACGCAGGCTGGCGAGGCCGTAGGCCTTCGAGAACGTCTTGACGACGAGTGCGTTCTCGAGCGCGAGTGCGACTTCGGTCAGGTCGACGTCGGCGTACTCGCCGTAGGCGAGGTCGACGACGAGCAGCGCGTGCGGCGCCGCGGACGACAACTGCGCGAGGTCGGCGGCGCGTGCGACCGCGCCGGTCGGGTTGTTCGGCGTGACGACGGCGATCACAGCGGTCGCGGCGTCGGTCGCGGCGATCACGGCGTCGACCGGAAACGCACCGTCTGCCCACGGCACGCGTCGGATCTCGGCGCCGGCGAGCGTCGCGTAGTGGGTCAGCATCGCGAACGTCGGAACGGCGACGACGAGGTTGCGGCCGGGCGCGAGCATCGCGCGGCAGACGCGATCGAGCGCCTCGTCGGCGCCGGCGGTCACGAAGACCTGCGCTGCGTCGATCCCGTTCCGACGTGCGAGGGCGCGTTCGAGCACGGCGGCCGACGGATACCGGCGAAGGGACTGCGGTGTCGCGATCGAGAGCGCGTCGACGACCTGGATCGGCGGCGGCGCGCCTTCGTTGCCGTCGAGGTAGAGATCGACCGGGTACTGCGCGCGCGGCACGGCGTACGGCGTCGCGGCCTCGACGGCGGGGTTCGGGATCGGGCGTGGCATCGACATCGGAGGGCCTCAGGTCGCCAGGTGGATCAGTTCGGTGACGACGACGTCGGCGCCGCCGCGTGCGCGGAGTGCCGGGATCAACGACGCGAGTGCGGCGCGCGGCACGGCGGCCTTGACCGCGTAGCCGGCGCCGCCGTGCAGAGGTGAGACGGTCGGTTCGCGCATGCACGGCAGCACGGCGACGATCGCCGCGAGGTTCGACGGTGCGACGTTGACCTCGAGCATCACGCGCAGGCGCGCGTCGAGGACCGAACGCAGCAGCAGGACGAGACCGTCGATGCGGGCGACCTTCGCCGCGTCGGCCATCGCGCGGCGGCTCGCGTAGAGGCGCGTCGACGACTTGACGATCTCCTCGACGACGACGAGCCCGTTCGCTTGCAGCGTCGTGCCGGTCGCCGAGTTGTCGAGGATCGCGTCGGCGTCCTCGGGCGGGAACACCTCGGTCGCGCCGTACGAGCGGACGAAGCGATCGCCGCAGTCGCGGCGCGCGAGGAACGCTTGCGTCAGCCGCTCGTACTCGGACGCGATCGTCAGCGGCCGGCGCGAGAGTGCACCGTCGCGGACGAGTTCCTTCGGTGCTGCGACGACGATCCGCACCGGGTCGAGGCCGGTGTCGAGCAGTTCGACGACGTCGACGCCGAGCTCGGCGACCCAGTCGGCGCCGGCGAAGCCGAGGTCGCGCGTTCCGGCGTGCAGCATCTCGAGGATGCTCTGCGGCTTCTGCAGCTTGACCTCGTAGCCGGGCGCCGACAGCGTCGGCCGATAGCTGCGCGCCGACTCACGCAGATGCAGCGAGGCATCGGCCAGCAGTCGGACGACGTTCGTCTGCATCCTGCCCTTCGGCAGTGCGAGATGGAGGATCGGTTCGCTCGGTTCGTGCATCGGCTCCTGGCCTGGAGCCGGCGGCGATCGGCGTGGCGAGGTCACCCGCGACGCCGTTCGTGCCGGCGTCGTCGGGGTACTCAGCTCTCAGTCGAACTGCACCATCCGCCGACCCGACGCGGGGTCATGACGATGACGATGGTGCAGGTGCTGCCGCATGAGGCGGGGGACTGAACCGTCCGTCCGCTCCCGTTGCGAGTGAAATGTTGGTGCCTGGCACCTTTGCTTCACTTCCTCCGACAAAGTGAAACGAAGGTGCCTGGCACTTTCGTTTCACTTTCGCTGCCGACGCCACTTCACGAATGCCATGGAGTCCGGCAGGGCTCGTGGTCGACACCGGCTGCCGGGATCGGGCGGCCGGAGAACCAACCATGCGCACGATCCTCGCCGTTCCTCTCGTCCTGCTCGTCGCGGCCTGCCGCACCGAACCGCCGTCGCCGGCCGGTGTGCTCGACCGCTTCATCGCCGCGACGATGAACGGCGACGGCGACGAAGCCCGCTCGTGGCTCGTGCCGGCCGAACGCGACAACCCGGCGTTCACGTTCAAGGACTCGTCGACCTCGGCCTCCTACCGCGTCGGCAAGGTCGAGTACCGCGGCGCCGAGGCGCACGTCCCGCTGCACGTCGACTGCAGCCCGGTGGTCCAGACCTTCGTCTTGCAGCGCGAAGGCGGCCGCTGGCGCGTCAGCCTGAAGGCGACGATGGCGCTGATGTTCCAGATCACGCAGGACGAACTCGAGGAGAAGCTCGGCGAGCACCTCCGCGCCGCGCCGACCGGGCGGTGATACGCGAGAACTTCTCGACTGCGATGGAACCGGCGGGCCGCCCCTTTCGAATGCCCGCGCCACGACCGAGGAGTTCCCATCGCGGCCCGCGATCGGGCCGCAGCCCAACGTCTTCGCGCTGCGCGCGAAGACCGACATCGCGGGCCGCGACGGGACAGTGCTTGCTGGGGCCTCACGTGCCGCTCGCGACACCGTCGCCAAACGGACACTGCCAATGAACGAACCCGACAGACTGCTGCAACCCGCGAGAAATCGCGACACTACCGGCCCAATGCGCCTCTCTCTTCTGTTCGCCTTCCTCGCCGTCACTCTCGTTGCCTGCGCATGCGGCAGCGACGCGACCGCGCCGAAAGCCGAGACCCCCGAAACCACTGCCGCCCCCGCTGCGGCAAGCAAGCCGGAGCACACCCCAATGGCCGAGCCACCGAAGACCGACGCCGAATGGCGAAAGATCCTGACCCCCGAGCAGTACCGGATCCTTCGCGAGAAGGGCACCGAACGCCCGTTCACCGGCGAGTACTGGAACACGAAGGACGACGGCGTCTACACGTGCGCCGGCTGCGGCGAGGTGCTGTACGACGCGAAGACGAAGTTCGACTCCGGCTGCGGCTGGCCGAGCTTCTATCAGGAGGCCGATCCGAAGGTCCTGAAGACCGCGCACGACACGAGCCACGGCATGCAGCGCACCGAGCTGATGTGCGCGCGCTGCGGCGGCCACCTCGGCCACGTCTTCGACGACGGTCCGGCGCCGACCGGACAGCGGCACTGCATCAACTCGGCGAGTTTGAAGTTCACGCCGCGGTGAACTTGGCCTTCGCGGGGCTCACCGGATCACGACGTCGGGCAACGCGACCCGCCCTTGTCGCGTCGTCGCGATAGCGCGGACCTTCATCACCAAGAGTGGGTGAGTCGGCACAGTGACGACACCGTCCGAGCCCAGCACCACTGCGGCGGGCGTGGTCGTCAGCCACGGACCCGTCTCCGCCCGATGGCGCAACGTGGCTTGCAGCACGGCCTGAATCTGCCTCGTCTCCCGCGGCAGCGCCCACAACTCCGCCGCCGGTTTGCGTAGCTCTGCGCCTGCGTCGAATCGCACCGCTCCGCTCGCGTCGATCTCGCCGACGCGGCCGTCCCGCGTGACCGCGACGCGTCGCATGATCTCGGCCGGCTGCTGCATCGACGCCCACCAATGCCCTGGCGCACTCGAACCGACGATCTCCAGCACTTGCATCCAAACGACGGACACGAACGAATTCGAACTGATCAGAGTTCGCACGTGTCCCTGACGGTCTTCGACGAACAGCCCGATGACTTCGGTGTCGCACTCGAACCGCAACGGCACATGCAGGTCTGCGAGACTCAATCGATACTCCCCGGCCGCGAGCACGGTCGGTAGATCGATCTCGACGCGGGCTGTGTGACCGTCGAACAGTCGCACCAACAGTGTCGTGCGGCGCGACGCCCGCGCATCCGCCCGCACGGAGAGGAACGCAGCCCCGTCGCGGATCTCCGCGCTGATCGCCGGCGCGAGCCCCTCGTCGAATGTCAACCAACTCACGCCGGTCTCCGCGACGTTCGCCGCCAAACGAACTGGGAGGCGGAGCACGAATCCGGGTATTGCATCGCCGCGAGTCGCCGTGACGACGTGCGGCGCCGCCACCGCGACGCGTTGTGGTTCGAAGCGATGGCGTTCCGAGTGGAACTGGACCCGCCAGCGCGACCCCGCCGGCACCAGATGCTCGGTGCGATCCGTCGGACCGAGCTCGTCCGTCTCGAAGAAGCGCAGGTGCGCCAGACATGTCGGCACGGCGTGGTCCAACGAATCCGTGTGCTCGCCGACGTCGATCTCGTCCGCGCCGTGATCTGCGCCAGCGGTCAACGGATAGAAGGATCCGCGCCACCGATCCCAGCCGGGAACGCCCCGCGTCGACGCCGAGAGAGTTCCGAGCGGCGCGACAAGATCGAGTTCCGAGTCTTCCGACGTCGGCATGTCGAGCACGTATTCGAGCGTGCAGAGCGCCGACACTTCGAACGCGAGACGGACCGAATCGCTGCTCGACGGCGACGTCAGCGCGACGTGCCAACGCCCGTCGGAATCGGTGCGACCCGAGACCAAGGCGTCGCGCACCGCGTATGCGACGCCAGCGAGTGGCGCGCGCGTGTCCGCCATGCGAAGCGTGCCCCTCCACTCCGCGCCGACCTCGACGGCGCCTCCGACGACGCGACGTTCCGTGAGGTCGTCCTGCGACGATCGCGCCGCGCTTTCGAGATCAGCCTTGTCGAGACCTGACGGCACGTCGCGTCGGTCGGCCGATTCGACCGACTGCGAACCCGCAACGTCTGCGACGTCACGAATCACGACGATCGCCGCCGTCGCCGCGATCAAAGCCATCGCGATGAGTCCGATCTTGGTGCGATCCCTCACCCCTTCCGCACCGTGAACCAGAACGTGCTCCCCTTGCCCGGCTCCGACTCCGCGCCGGCGCTGCCGCCGTGGCGTTCGACGATCGTGCGAACGATCGCGAGGCCGATGCCCGAGTTCGGGCGTTTGCCGGTCGCCGTCTGGAACATCCGGAAG